>CADCPK010000372.1 GCA_902803215.1 uncultured Lachnospiraceae bacterium | reverse complement strand
GGTCAATCATTATACCGTGGCCGGTAAGCGAAGACATGAGGACGCCTATTCCCCCGGCGGAAAGGCCGGGCTGCGCCCCGACAGGGCTGTGATCGTATACTGCAATCTCATCCGAAGAAAATATAAAAAAACACCCATCATTATCGGCGGGATCGAAGCGAGCCTTCGAAGACTTGCGCATTATGATTACTGGGCTGATGCGGTTCGCCGCAGTATTCTTGTGGACAGCGGTGCCGACCTCATTTCCTACGGGATGGGAGAGCACTCCATCGTGGAGATCGCAGATGCGCTGAACAGCGGCCTTTCTGTCTCGGATATCACATTTATCAGGGGGACGGTGTACAGATCAAAAGAGCTTCCCGCAGCAGAAAAGCTGACAGTGCTCCCTGACTTTGAGACGGTTTCCGCATCGAAAAAATCTTATGCGGAAAGCTTCCTTATACAATATCGTAATACCGATCCTTTTACCGCAGCTGTGCTGGCGGAGAATTACGGGAGCAGAGGATATGTGATCCAGAATCCTCCCGCACTTCCTCTTACGCAGCAGGAGATGGACGATGTTTACGATCTGCCGTTTACCGGAAGATGGCATCCCATGTACGATAAGGACGGAGGCATTCCGGCGCTGAGCGAGATTAAATTCAGCATCACGAGCAACCGCGGATGCTTCGGCGGCTGCAGCTTCTGTGCGCTTACTTTTCATCAGGGTAGGATCGTGCAGACAAGGAGCCACGAATCGATCCTCAGAGAAGCGGAGAAGATGACGAAGGATCCCGATTTTAAGGGATACATTCATGACGTCGGCGGTCCGACCGCAGATTTTCGGCATCCTTCCTGCGAAAAACAGCTGACAAAAGGCGTATGCAAGGACCGGCAGTGTCTGTTTCCGAAGCCCTGCCCCAATCTGAAGGCGGACCATTCGGATTATGTGAGCCTGCTTAGAAAGATCAGAAAGGTTCCCGGCGTCAAAAAGGTGTTTGTGCGGTCGGGCGTTCGGTTCGATTACGTCCTGGCAGACAAGGATCAGACTTTTCTTAAAGAGCTGGCCAAAAATCATGTGAGCGGACAGCTTCGTGTTGCGCCCGAGCATGTTTCGGACAACGTTCTTCGCCTGATGGGAAAGCCGTCGAGCGATGTATACCTTGAATTTGTGCGTCGTTTTGAAAAAATAAGCAAAGAGATCGGCAAAAAACAGTATGCCGTTCCTTACTTCATGTCCTCTCACCCGGGCTGCACGATCTCCGACGCGGTGCTCCTGGCCGAGTACATCCGCGATCTGGGCTACATGCCCGAGCAGGTGCAGGATTTTTATCCGACACCGTCGACGCTTTCGACCTGTATGTATTATACCGGCATCAATCCGCTGACCGGAAAGAAAGTGTATGTGCCGAAGGATCCGCATGAAAAAGCGATCCAGAGAGCACTCATGCAGTACAGAAACCCTGCAAACCGGAGCCTGGTCCTCGAAGGACTGAAAAAGGCAGGAAGACAGGACCTGATCGGGTTCGGCCCGAAGTGTCTGATCCGTCCCGACCGGGATCATCATAAAAAAAGGAAACGCTGAGGAGGATTTATGGGCAGAAAAGAAAGAAAGAGCGTTTGGAAAGCGAAGGGTACTTTCGGCTATATCTCCTCCGAGAAAAAACGAAGGCTGCTGATCACGATCGGCCTGTTCGTTCTTCCTATGCTGGTGCTGGCGGGAGGGATCTGGTATTACAAGACCAGAAATAATATCTGCACGGTACTGGCCATCGTCGGCTGCCTTCCGGGCTGCCGTTCGATCGTCAACCTGATCATGATAGGCAAATGTCATCCGATGGATGAATCGCTGTACCGGGAGATCTCTGCCCATCAGGGGAAACTCGACATGGGCTATGAGATGTACATGACCTTCTATGAAAAGAATGCCTACATCGATGCGGTTGCCGTGTGCGGAAATCTGGTCGTCGCTTATTCATCCGACCCCAAAATTGATGTTCGCTTTATGGAGGAGAACATTCAAAAGGTCATCAGGAAAAACGGCTATAAGGCAGAAGTGCACATATTTACCGATCTCAGAAAATATACAGAGCGTCTCGATTCCATGAACGATCACGCCGATTCTCTGAGAGAAGGGATCCGCTTTAAGCCGGATGAAAAATACCCCGATCTGAGCAGAGAACAGCTGATCCTGCACACATTTTACGCTCTTTGCCTGTGACGGCAGAGCATCTATTACAGGAGGAGTCTGTCCCGAATGAAACAGTTTATCATCGGAGAGAACGAAGCCGGACAAAGGCTGGATAAATATCTGAAAAAGCTTTTGCCCGAAGCACCGGGAAGCTTTCTATATAAGATGCTCAGGAAGAAAAACATCACACTGAACGGCCGAAAAGCCTCAGGCGATGAGAAGACCGGGGCGGGAGATGAGGTAAAGCTGTTCCTTTCGGATGAGACATTCGATAAATTTGCCGGAAGCGGCCGCAGTTCTTCTGCAACAGGCGGTTTGTCCGGTCCTTCTCCTGCCGTTATCTACGAAGATCATCATGTGCTGATCATGGATAAGCCGGCAGGGATACTGAGCCAGCCCGATGCCTCGGGTGCTCCGTCGATGGTCGAATATGTCACGGAGTATCTTCTACAGACCGGAGAGCTCACGGAGGAAGACCTGCGGACCTTCAGGCCTTCGGTGGTCAACCGGCTCGACCGGAACACGACCGGCCTTATCGCGGCGGGAAAAACGCTTGCCGGACTGCAGGAACTGTCCGGGGCATTCAAAAGCCGCACGGTTGATAAATATTATCTGTGTATCGCAGCCGGCTGCATAAAAAACGAAAAAAATCTCAAAGGATATTTGCATAAAGACCATAAAAGTAATATAGTAAGTGTGCGGCAATTTCCGGAAGAGGGAGATATGCCCATAGAAACACAGTATTGGCCTGTAAAAAACAGTCCTGAGTTCACCCTTCTCAAGGTGAAGCTCGTGACAGGACGTACACACCAGATCAGGGCTCATCTTGCATCGGAAGGCCATCCGATCGTAGGAGACCCCAAATATGGTTCGCGGGAACAAAACCGCGAGGCACAGAAGCGATTTGGTGTCAGATATCAGCTGCTGCATTGTTCGGAAATGAATTTCGGGAAGAGAACGGGAGCCCTGGAGGGAATCTCGGAAAAGGTCATCGCATCGCCGCTTCCGGAGATTTACCGCATAGTGATGGAAAGCGGCAGAACGCAGGACTAAGCAGCACGAAAGGAGCAGGAGAACAGGATACATGAAAAAGAATGATTCAGAAGCAGAAAACATGAACAAAAGCTCTCAGGAGGATCCGAAAAAAAATACAGTCATGCAAGAAGTTATTGAATGGGTCAAAATGATCGTGATCGTTGTCGTTGTGGTAATCCTGATCGACGGTGTGGTGCTTATCAATGCAAAGATCCCTTCCGCCTCCATGGAAAATACGATCATGACCGGAGACCGTATCTTTGGATTCCGAATGGCTTATGGTATCAACATCGATCTGTTCGGACTGGAATATCACAAGAAGATGAAAGAACCCGAGCGTTTTGACATCGTCATCTTTAAATATCCGGACGACGAGAAGCAGAGATTCATCAAGCGCATCATCGGCCTTCCGGGCGAAAAGGTTGAGATCAAAGGCGGCAAGGTATATATCAACGATGCCGAGGAACCCCTCGATGATTCGTTTGTTAAGGAACAACCTGCCGATATGGACTTCGGCCCGTACTATGTGCCGGAAAACTGCTATTTCATGCTGGGAGACAACAGAAACAATTCGAAGGATTCGAGATTCTGGAACAATACATTCGTAGAGTTTGACCAGATCATCGGCAAGGCGTTATTCCGCTACTGGCCGCTGAATACGATCAAGCTCCTCGGAGACGCATAAGGAGGTTTCAGGACTATATGGGAACCTGGAACAGCAGAGGATTAAGAGGCTCTACTCTTGAGGAGCTCGTCAACCGTACGAACGAGCACTATCGGGAGAAGGGCCTTGCCCTTATTCAGAAGATACCCACACCGATCACTCCGGTCCGCATGGACAAAGAGAGCAGGCATATTACACTCGCCTACTTCGAACAGCGAAGCACGGTGGACTACATCGGTGCGGTGCAGGGCGTTCCGGTCTGCTTTGATGCCAAGGAATGCAGCGCCGATACATTCCCGCTTGCCAACATTCATCCGCATCAGGTGGCTTTTATGAAGGATTTTGAGAAGCAGGGCGGAGCCGCCTTCTTCCTGATCTATTTCAGCCACACGGATGATTTTTATTATCTTACCCTGAGTCAGCTGCTGGTTTTCTGGGCGCGGATGGAAGAAGGAGGACGAAAGAGCTTCCGAAGAGAGGAGCTGGACGCCTCTTACTATCTGCCTAAAAAGAACGGTATACTTGTTCCTTATCTGTACGGACTGCAGAGAGACCTGGAAAATCGGGATTGACAGAAAAACGCAGAATCAGTATAATCAATTCTGCATTATTATGGTAACATGGCAGCGCACTAAAGTAAAACAGACAGGAGAATTATGGACAGGATTTTTCACACACCGGAGGGAGTCCGGGATATCATTAACGAAGAGTGTGCACGAAAAAAGATACTGCAGAACACGATCGCCGAGGTGTTTCACCGCTACGGGTACATGGATATAGAGACACCTTCTTTTGAATATTTTGAAGTTTTCAGCCGTGAAGTCGGTACGATCCCGTCCCGAGATCTTTACAAGTTCTTTGACCGGGAGGGAAACACGCTGGCACTGAGGCCGGACTTTACCCCGTCGGTTTCGAGAGCCTGTGCGGTGTACTATGAGCCCGATGAAAAGCCGGTGAGCCTCTGCTACACGGGGAATACCTTCATCAATGCGTCGGGTCTGCAGGGACGGCTGAAAGAGACGACCCAGATGGGTGTGGAGCACATCGGCGAGGACAGCGCGGAATCCGATGCGGAGATACTGGCAATGATCGTCGAATGTCTGCTTGCCGCAGGGCTCAAAGAGTTTCAGGTGAGTGTGGGCGAAGTCAATTATTTCAAGTCATTGATCCGCAATTCCGGTATTTCCGGCGAGACGGAGAGCCGCCTTCGCGAGCTGATCTCGCAGAAGAACGAATTTGGCGTGGAAGAGCTGGTTAAGGAACAGGATATCCCCGAGAAAGTCGCAAAGGCATTTGTGTCCCTTCCGCAGCTTTTTGG
>CADCPK010000371.1 GCA_902803215.1 uncultured Lachnospiraceae bacterium | reverse complement strand
TAGGCTTTGACCGTCTCGGAATCAAAATCGCTGTATTTGCAGGACGGACACACATAGTGCGGCGGAAGCGGATTTACCTCGGTGATACCGGACATGGTAGCTGCAAATGAAGACCCAACCGAGCCTCGCGAGCCCACCAGATAGCCGTCCTCGTTCGATTTCCACACCAGCTTCTGGGCGATGATATACATGACGGCATAGCCGTTCGAAATGATCGAATGCAGTTCCTTCTCCAGCCGCTCGGCAACGATGGGCGGCAGCGGATCTCCGTAGATCTCATGCGCCTTTTTGTAGCAGATATCCTTCAGGTCACGGTCGGAATTTTCGATCACCGGCGGGTATTTGTCCGGATGGATCGGAGACATCTTCTGTATCATATCCGCAACGCGGTTGGTGTTGGTGATGACGACCTCCTCCGCTTTCTCCGCCCCAAGGTAGGAGAATTCTTCCAGCATCTCCTCGGTTGTTCGAAGATACAAAGGCGCCTGGTTGTCGGCATCCTCAAAACCGTTTCCGGCCATGATGATCTTACGATAGATGGCATCCTCGGGGTCCATAAAGTGTACATCGCAGGTGGCTACCACCGGCTTGTTGAACTGCTCTCCCAGGCGCACGATCTTCTTGTTCAGGTCGATCAGGTCCTGCTCGGAATTCACGCGGTCGTTCTTCTCATCCGCGATCATAAACATATTGTTTCCAAGTGGCTGAATCTCCAGGTAATCATAGAAGTCGACCAGACGGGCGATCTCCTGGTCAGAGGCCCCACGCAGCAGAGCCTGATAGAGTTCTCCCGCCTCGCAGGCGCTGCCGATGATCAGGCCTTCCCTGTGCTCCAGAAAAACGCTCTTCGGCACTCTCGGCCGTCTGTGATAATACTTAAGATGCGACTGGCTGACCAGCTTGTACAGATTGATCCTACCGGTCTCGTTGCACATGAAGATGACCGCATGGTAGGTCGGCAGCTTTTTGATGGTATCGGGAGAGATCGCACCTTCGTGGTTGAGCCCCGTCAGGTCGTGGATGTCCCTCTCCTTCAGCATTTCGACAAATTTTACAAATATTTCCGCCGTGCAGGCCGCGTCATCTACCGCGCGGTGATGATTGTCGAGCCGCACACCGACCGCCTTGGCCACGGTGTCGAGTTTAAAACGATTTAGTGCCGGGAGCAGGAATCTGGCCATGCCGACCGTGTCGACATAGGTGAATTCCCTGTCGATTCCCAGCCTTTTGCAGTTTTCGATAATGAAGCTCATGTCGAAATCTGCGTTGTGCGCTGCCATCACGGCTCCTTCGGAAAAACGAAGAAAGTCGGGAAGGACCTCCTCGATCTTCGGTGCGTCCATGACCATCTGATCGGTTATGGAGGTGAGCTGCTCGATTCTAAACGGTATGGGTACCTCGGGGTTTACAAATGTCGAGAACCGTTCTTTGATCACGCCTTTCACTACTTTTACCGCGCCTATCTCGATGATCCGGCAGTTCTGCGGCGAAAAGCCTGTCGTCTCGATGTCGAAAACAACGTAGGTATCATCGAGCGACTGCCCCTTGTCGTTGTTTACGATGCCTTTCAGATCGTCGACCAGATAAGCCTCCATTCCATAGAGTACTTTAAAGTCGGAATCCTTGGGAACACAGCCGCCTCGTTTGTCGAAACAGTGATTCGCCTCGGGGAAAGCCTGCACGACGCCATGATCGGTGATTGCCAGCGCTTTGTGTCCCCACTCGTACGCACGTTTGACCAGCTCTTTGGCGTCCGTCACGCCGTCCATATCGCTCATCTTGGTGTGACAGTGGAGCTCCACCCTCTTTTCGGGGCTGTGGTCCATCCGTTTGGTGGTAAAATCCGGGATCTTTTTGATGCCCGAAATCGAGCCGATCGTCAACTCTCCGTCGTATCTGTCGATGGTTGTGACTCCCCGGAGCTTGATAAAGGTCTTCTTGCGGATCTGTGCGCTGATCTCGGGAAGCTGCTCGTTTCGAAGGAACATCTTTACCATGATGGTGTCGGTAAAGTCGGTGAGCGGGAAGATAAAGATCGTCTTGTCGCCGCGGATACCGCGTGCCTCCACGTCGAGCACCTGGCCGCGCACGATCACCTCTCCCATCTCTCCGGTGATGGATTCCAGCGGGATCGACTCACCCTCAAAGCTTCGGCCGTAGATCATGTCAGGATCGGCTGAGCCGTAGGAACGCGTATAGGTATCCTTTTTGGCCGTCTGGGGACGGGCTGCAGCGGTTTTCTGCGGAGTACTCTCCGAGGTATCTTTCTTTCCTCCTGCGACGGTCGAGCCTGCGGCAGCTGTTTTTGCGCCGGCCGATTTTTTGTCTTCCGCAGAAGCTGTTTCTGCAGCGGCGGCATCTGAACTCTCTCCATCATCGGTCCCCGTCTTCAGGAGCCGTGCGTTCCTTGCGATCTCCCTGGCTTCATCGAGGATCATCTTTTCGGCATTCTTCCGCGCCTTGCTGTCGCCGACTTCCACCATGACAGTCTCTACCTGCAGGTCCATCCCGCATCTCTCGCAGAACACTTTGTGAAGATATTCCTCGATGTCGGGCTGTTTGATCTCGGCGATGAAGGACTTTGGTATCGTCATCACCAGATGATCGTCCTCCGGGAATTTGAATTCAGATTGATGAAACAGGCTGAATTCCACATTGTCGCTGTTTTTCAGCTCCAGCTCCATGCTGTCCCTGTACACGTCAAAAAAGTTGAGGGGCGTGTACTGTCCGCTGAGGACAAACTTTTCGATCACGGTGACGTCCATGTTCATCCGCGAAAAAAATTGTCGTTTTATCTGTTTTTCCAGTTCGTATATATGCTTTTTGTGTATCCAGCGCTCACTGGTGATGTAGACCCGCAGATGCGTTTTTGACCGATCTGTCGAAACTCTCGTGACATAGACCAGCTTCATCAGGTCTGCCAGTTCCTTCTTTAAAAGGAGCGTGGGAAACACTTCAAAAAAACTTTTGTTCATTCTACTCCCTGTTCTTTTTCTTTATATGTGATAAAAGTCGGGCTTAACGGTTATCCGCCATCATGAGGAGCTCTTTGCGGAGTTCATCCAAGAGCTGATTCTCCGGCACCTTGCGAATGATTTCGCCGCCCTTGATGAGAAGGCCCACGCCTTTTCCGCCCGCTATGCCGATAGCGGCCTCTTTTGCCTCTCCGGGGCCGTTTACCACACACCCCATCACAGCCACTTTGATGTCGAGAGGAATATCCTGCACCATCGTTTCGACGCGGTTTGCCAGTCCGATCAGATCGATCTCGGTTCTACCGCAGGTAGGACATGATACGACTTCGATGCCACCCTTTCTGAGCCCGAGTGTGCGGAGGATGAGTTTTGCCGACTTTACTTCTTCCAGAGGAGAGCCGGTCAGCGATACACGGATGGTATCTCCGATGCCCTGATACAGGATGATGCCAAGGCCCAGAGCAGACTTTATGTTGCCCGAATACAGCGTTCCGGCCTCGGTGATGCCCACGTGCAGCGGGTAGTCTGTCTTTTCCGCGATCATTTCGTGGGCCTTTGCGCACATGCATACATCAGAGGATTTGATGCTGATCACCAGGTTATTATAACCCAGATCTTCGATGATCGCAGTCTTCTCGAGTGCGCTTTCCACCAGACCTTCGGCTGTGACTCCATGGTATTTTTCGACCAGATGCTTTTCGAGCGAGCCCGAATTCACGCCGACACGGATCGGGATATTCCGCTCTTTTGCGGCATCCACGACCGCTTTTATTCTGTCCCGGCTTCCGATATTTCCGGGGTTGATGCGGATTTTGTCGGCTCCGTTTTCGATCGCAGCAATCGCCAGGCGATAATCAAAATGAATATCGGCAACCAGGGGAATGTGGATCGACTTTTTGATCTCTGCGAGTGCCTGTGCGGCTTCCATTGTGGGAACCGCGCAGCGGATGATCTCGCATCCTGCCTTTTCCAGTTCCAAAATCTGCTGTACAGTCGACGAAACGTCCTCCGTCTTCGTGTTCGTCATCGACTGGATCAGAATCGGGTTTCCGCCGCCTATTTTTCTGTCTCCGATGGTGACTATACGTGTTTTATCTCTGTACATAAAATCCTCCAAAATGTCTTCGGTCACAAAGGGCGCTGCACTGCAGCGCCCCACGCATTTTTCTTTAATAATTGTTTGATCAGTGCCTGTTCTTCGGCTGTTTCTGCCCGAAGATCGGCTGATCTGTGCCTGATTTCCGGCTGTTTCCGGTTGATGACCGACCGATCAGTGCTGAATCTCCAGCAGTTTCTTCTTGAGATCGGCTTCCATTCTGGCCATCTCAGCCTCAGCAGCTTTACGTTTCTCTTTGCCTTCCTTCTGGATCTTAAGCACATCGTCCAGTGTCTGGATCAGATCCTGGTTGGTCTTCTTCAGCGTCTCGATGTCGACAACGCCGCGCTCGGATTCTTTGGCTGTTTCTACAGATGCCTGATGCAGTGCTTCCGCGTTCTTCTTAAGGAGTTCGTTGGTCAAATTGCTCACCTTCTGCTGTGCCTTGGCGGCTTCTGTCGAATGTGCGATACCGAGTGCAAGCACCATCTGGCCTTTCCACAGCGGGATCGTGTTGACGATCGTTGTCTGGATCTTCTCTACCATGTTGGTGTTGTTGTTCTGGATCAGACGGATCTGCGGTGCGGTCTGCATGGAGATCGTCTTGGTCAGTTCAAGATCGTGCAGCTTTTTCTCGAAGCGGTCGCACTTGTCGGCCAGGTCCTTTGCGGCCTGAGCGTCATCGGCATGGCCTGTCTCGGCTGCTTTCTTTTCGAGCTCACGGAGCTTGCCTTCACGGATCTCTTTCAGTCTGGCTTTGCCGGCGAGCACATACATGTTGAGTTCTTTGTAGTAATTCAGGTTCTGCTCGTACATTTTGTCGAGCATTGCGGTGTCCTTCATCAGGCGGACCTGATGCTCCTGGAGAGCCTCTGTGATCTTATCGACATTGACTTCGGCCTTCGCATAGCGATTCTTAAGGCTTTCCATCTTGTTTGTCTGTTTTTTGAAGAATCCGAAAAGTCCTTTGCCTTCATCTTCCAGAGCATCAAAATCTTTGAGCTCTGTCACTACTCCGGCAAGAAGGTCACCCACTTCTCCAAGATCCTGGGTACGTACACTTTCAAGCGCAGAATCGGAAAAATCCGCCATTTTCTTCTGAGTGCCGGCACCGTACTGCAGAACCTGATTTGTGTTTTCGACATCGATCTTCTTAGCGAATTCTTCGACCATCTTCTGCTCTTCGGGAGTCAGATTTGACTCAGCAATGATGTTCTCGGGTGCTGCTTCCGGCTCAGGCGCCGCAACAGCGGCTGCGGCTGCAACCGCCTCCTGTCCCGATTTTGCTTCTTCGGAAAGATCGGGTTCCAGAGTCAGGGTAGGTATGGTGCTCTCAAAATCTTTGAATTCTTCTCCCATGGTTGCTCTCCTTTTCTTTTTTGGTATTTATTAAAACCCGCCGCGTGTTGCTGCATGAAGGCCGTCATCCTTCAGTCCTTCCTGCGCAAGCAGCGTGTTCAGTACCGATATATCGCTCGAAACATCAAGCGCAGTGTCGCCGAAGCTGGAATCCAGCAGTTTTTCGAATGCAAGGTTCAGCGTGGTAAGCGTTTCTTCGATCTCTCGTTTGGAGTTTTGGATATTCTCGCCCTGCACCGGCTGTCTGTCCATCTCTTCGTAGGCTTTCAGAAGTTTTATCGTCATCGGCAGATAGTAGTTCATCATTTTCTTCAGATTATCCACAGACTGGGGATGTTCTTCCGCTCTGGTGAGAATGGTGGCGACCAGATTCTCGATCCCGGTGATCTGTTCCGAGATCTCTTCGCCCGGGATCGCTTCGTTGCAGGCGTGAATCTCGCGAAGGTACTCGTTGCCTTTGTCGATCACTTCCTGCGCCTGCGGCGTCATCACCGGTTTTTTCGCGTTTTCTATCGCGTCTCTGCGCTTTTTCTCTTCCTGTTCCTGTTTCAGTTCTTCATACTGTTTAAAGGTCTCATCGCTGGTGATCAGTGTTTTTTCTTCATCATCGATGTGACCCTCGAGGAACCAGCCTTTTGTGATCATGCTTTTGACATCTTTACGTACATAGGTGACCGGCTTGGCTGCGGCTTTTGCCAGCTTATCCATGTCGCAGTATGTCTTGCCTTCCATGGCTTTTACGTATTTTTTGAATCTGCCCGCTTTGCCGAAAAGCCGGCTGCCGTATGCGAGCAGTCCACAGCCTCCCGCAAAGAAAATGGCCAGAAACACCTGCAGCGGGGATATACCTCCCTGGCTGAACATCGCCTGAAACAGGCCGCTTGTGATGATGCCCAAGCCTGTTCCGAATGCAAGTATGCCTCCGCCGGCCGCCAAAAATCCACCCATAGCGCGGTCACCGCCCACCTGGGCGTACAGCTGTTTTTGCGGTTCCGGCTTGACGCGCGGTTTTCTGAACTCTTCAGGCGGAACATATCTGTTTTTCTTGTATGCATCGCCGCCCGTCAGCGCATCTTTCAGTGCCTCGCTGCCTGTATCGATCGCTTTTTCGATCGTGCGGCTGATCGTCTCATTAAGCTGCCTGAAATCACTCGAATTTACCGCAGAATCAACGATATCCGACACTTTTCTACCAAATTCTTCCAATTCATTCATGCTGTTATTTCCCATCCGGTGCACCTCCTAAAAGGGAATCGGGAAATTATTCCGCATATTATTATAATCTATTGTGGAAGTAAAAACAAGTGCAAAGACAGGAACACACGGGAACACACGGGGACGGTCCTTTTGTGTTTAAAAACACAAAAAGACCGTCCCCGTGTGTTCCCCCTCGATCAGCTATCAGCAGATTTCCTTAATCCACCCTTCCGGTGCCTCAATCCTCCCACTCTGAATCCCGGTAAGAGTCTCATACAGCTTCTTGGTGATCGGTCCCATATCGGTCATACCGCTCGGGAAGCAGATCTCCTTGCCATGGTCCACGATCTTGCCGACCGGAGAAATAACAGCTGCAGTACCGCAAAGACCGCACTCTGCAAAATCCTTCACCTCTTCGAGCGTGATCTCGCGCTCCTCGGCTTCCAGACCAAGATAATGCTGAGCGACATAGATCAGTGAACGTCTGGTGATGGACGGAAGAATGCTGTCAGACTTCGGCGTAACTACCTTGCCGTCTTTGGTCACGAAAAGGAAGTTTGCGCCGCCGGTCTCCTCAACCTTTGTGCGGGTAGCTGCATCAAGGTACATATTCTCATCGTAGCCCTGATTGTGTGCGTCAACGATTGCATGAAGGCTCATTGCATAGTTGAGGCCTGCTTTGATATGGCCGGTTCCGCGGGGCGCGGCACGGTCAAAATCACAAACGCGAAGAGTAAGTGGCTTGATGCCGCCTTTAAAGTACGGACCAACCGGTGTTGTCAGAATACGGAACTGATATTCAGTTGCAGGCTTTACACCGATAACAGGGTCCGTTCCGAACAAATACGGACGCAGATAAAGCGAAGCGCCGGAGCCGTAAGGTGGAACAAACGCACTGTTTGCCTTAACAACTTCTACAACCGCATCTACAAATCTTTCTTTCGGGAATACCGGGATCTCCAGGCGTCTTGCAGAGTTCTCAAGGCGCTCTCCGTTGAGATCGGGGCGGAAGGTTACGATCCTGCCGTCCTCTGTTGTATAGGCTTTGAGGCCTTCAAAAACGGTCTGTGCATACTGAAGCACGCCTGCGCACTCACTGATGGTAACCATGTCATCCGTGGTCAGTCCGCCTTCGTCCCAGGCTCCGTTCTTATAGTTTGCTACATACCGGTAATCGGTTTTGATATAACCGAAACCGAGGCTTCCCCAGTCGATGTTCTTTTTTTCCATAATTTTGGGTCCTCCATGATACATGTATAAAGTCATCTCATGTATTGTAAAACTTTTTTTCTGCGACTTCAATAGAAAAATGAGTAAATGGGGACGTATCTCAATGAGTAAATGGGGACGTATCTCAATGACTCATTTTTGCGCGCAAAAATGAGTCATTGAGATAC
>CADCPK010000370.1 GCA_902803215.1 uncultured Lachnospiraceae bacterium | reverse complement strand
GGTGATTTTGTTACAGCAGGGAATGGTTTGAAGGCGGGTGTTCCGGCTGCGATAAGAAATGATGTGACAGCGGGTGATTTGACTGCGGCAGCAGATGGCGTCCTGGCCATGTATTGTGTATTTGATAATGAAGAAGTGGGCAGCCGCAGCAGGCAGGGGGCGGAGTCGACTTTCCTCACGGACTGCCTTGGAAGGATCCGCGAGAGTCTTGGTCTGACTTTTTCGGAGATGCAGGCGGCTGTGCAGAGGGGGACGATGATCTCGGCGGACAATGCTCATGCTGTCCACCCGAATCATACAGACAAGGCGGATCCTGTGAACAGACCAAAGATGAACGGTGGGATCGTGCTTAAGTTCCATGCGGGGCAGCTGTACACGACAGACGGGGTGTCGGGAGCTTTAGTGAAGAAGATTTGCAAAGATAATGATATTCCTCTGCAGACTTTCGTGAACCGGGCGGATATGCGCGGTGGTTCGACCCTGGGCAATATTGCGAACACGCAGCTTTCGATCAGCACCGCGGATATTGGGCTTGCGCAGCTTGCCATGCATTCTTCGTGCGAGACTGCAGGGGCGCGGGATCTTGGTTATCTTGCGGGGTTTGCGCGGAAGTTTTATGAGTAAATGGGGACGTGAGTAAATGGGGACGTATCTTTTCGACTCATTTTTGGAACACGGGGTCGGTTCCAAAAATGAGTCGAAAAGATACGTCCCCATTTACTCACGTCCCCATTTACTCATTAGTACATATTCCCATCCCAGTCAAAGTGTTTATCCAGAAGATCTATCGCCGGGCTTGTTTCTACGCCGGCGTTTACGATCTCGTCGAAGCGGGAGCGGATAATTTCGAGTGTCACTTCGCCCGAATATTGAGAAGTGCCATGTTCTGCGGCCAGTTCTTCGGTATAGTCGTCCAGCATGTAGACGGCGGGATTTTTGCGTTCCCGGTCGTAATGCATGATCATGGGTTTGACCGTTTCGTCCAGGATCCTGATGGAAGTTTGGCCGTCTTTGACGGTTTTTTCTATTGTAAATGACGCCATCCCTTCTATAACCTCATTGAGGAAGTTCATATTGGATACGAAATTCCCGAGGGAATAAAAGAGCACCATATCGTGTCCCTGATTATCCTGAACGCGTCCGTAAGGCTGCAGCACGTGGGGATGTCCGCCGATCACGACGTCTACGCCCTGTCTCATCAGAAAGCCCGCCCACTGTTTCTGGTATTCGGAGGGCAGTGTATCGTCTTCGATTCCCCAGTGTGCGATGAAGATGACGCAGTCTGCCTGCGCTTTCGCTTTCTGGATCATCCGTGCAACATACTGGCTGCCCTGGCTGAATTCGTCGATCATGTAATCCTCTATGCCTTCTGAGACAGCCATGTTTGTTCCGTAGGTATAATTCAGAAAAGCAATTTTTATTCCGTTTACTTCGCGGATGCGGAGCTCGGCGGCATCTTCGGCGGAATCGTGAAGCCCCACGAGGGTGATTTCGGGATAATTTGTTCGCCAGTACGAGACCGTCTCACGGATCGGGTCGGGGCCTTCGTCGTCCGCGTGATTGGTGGCAGAGTAAACCACGTCGAAGCCGGCTTTTGCCAGCGCGTCCGCCGCCTCGACCGGGGTCATAAACTTTGGATATGCTTCCACTGCGTCATGGTCCTTCGTCAGAACCGTTTCCTGGTCGACAATGGCGAGATCGGCGGCCTGTATTTCATCCAGAACATGCTCGTACAGGAAATCGTAATTCCAGGGGCCGTTTTCGTTTGCACCGGCGTTGATCATACTCATGTGGTAGAGGTTATCCCCGACAGCAATTACAGAAGCCGTAGTGACCGAGTCCTCTTCCACATTAGTTTCAGCGGTTTCCGTTTTGACCGGCAATTTAATGACCCCGCTGCGCACCAGTTTTACGATACCGAAGACCGCAAAAACTGCAGCTGCCACCCCCAATGCGATGCCTATAAAAAACGCCACGTCTTTCGGGTCAATACCGATCCAGCGGTATTTTTTGTCCAGTTTCTTTTTAAGACTGCTTTTTTTCTGCCGCATTTAATTGCCTCCTGTTTAAGACAGGGGACGGTTCTCTGTCCTGAGTCTTTTCCTAAGACAGAGAACCGTCCCCTGTCTTGCCCGTCTCGCCCCGTGCCTTTTTTACCGCACTCTCGATCTCGTCCGCGCACCCTTTCACGTCCTTCTTGATCTGTTTTCCCCAGAATCTCAGGACCGTCCAGCCTTCGCTTTTCAGATGCTCGTTCACTTCGATATCCCTCTGTATGTTTCGTTCGATCTTGGGAATCCAGAATTCCTGATGTGATTTAAAGTCGTGCTTTCGATTTTCCCAGTCGTAGCCGTGCCAGAACTCGCTGTCGCAGAACACGGCGATCTTCAGGCCGATAAAGGTGATGTCGGGATTGCCGAAAACTCTCCGCACATTCTTGCGATAGCGGATTCCCCTTGACCACAATTCTTTGCGCAGCATCACTTCGATCTTTGAGTCTTTATTCTTGACCTGCTGCATATTATACCGGATCTGTTCCGGCGTTTTTGTGCTCATTTCTTCTCTCCTCCATCAATCTGTTTTCTTTTAACACCGTGCAGGCCCCCTGCAGGCTGTCTCCGGCTGAATCTATCGCAAAGAATATTTTAAGCCAAAGTTTTCCCTTTCCACTTGCCTTTACGATAAAAGAAGATCGTCACTGCGGCGCCGAACAGCCAGCTGAGCAGAAGCGACACGTAGATCATCTCCTGCCGTCCGATCGGGAACTCTGCCGAGCGGGTGATATAGCACAGAAGGTAGGCGGCCGGCACGCGGACCAGCACCTGCTGTGCGATGGAGATCCACATGGGTGTGACCGTGTCGCCCGCACCGCGCATGATGCCCGCCAGCGACTGAATGACCGCCATCGCGACATAGCCCACGGCAAGGATACGCATCATCTGCATGGAAAGGTCGATCAGTTCCTGTGTATTGGTGAAAATCCCCATCAGATAGCGGCCGAACAGAAGGATCAGTGCCACGAATGCGGCAGATACACCGAGTGAAAGGATCAGGCCTTCTTTTGCGCCGCGCTCCACGCGCTTCATGTCTCCGGCACCGAAATTCTGCCCGGCGTAGGTGGTAAGCGCGGTTCCGAAGGAGAAGTTGGGCAGCATGGCAAAGCCATCCACACGCATGACGATAACGTTCGCTGCAATAAACTGCTCGCCGAAGGAGTTGGTGAGCGACTGCACCAGGATCATCGACATGGAGAGGATCGCCTGGGTGATGCCCGAGGGTACGCCCAGCCGGATGATCGCCATGCCGTAGCGTTTGTTCCAACGGAAGTATTTGCGGCCCATGTCGAAGTACTCTCTCATCTTAAAGAGCCTGCGCACGCACAGGACAGCGGAAACGCTCTGTGCCAGGATGGTCGCAAGGGCAACACCGTTCACACCCATGCCGAGGCTTGCCACGAAGAAAATGTCCAGGATGATGTTCAGCACGCAGGCGATGACCAGATATACGAGCGCCGAGATGGAGTCGCCCAGTCCGCGCAGTATACCGCTGATAATGTTATAGAAAGCCATGCCGATGCTTCCTCCGAAGAGGATCCACAGGTACGAGGTGCACCAGTCGATGATGCTGTCCGGTGTTCCCAGGAGCTCGAGCATCGGGCGGGTGATGAGAATTCCGATGGCTGTCACCAGTATGGACGATGCGATGATCAGAATAATGCTGTTTCCTACCGTGTGCGAGAGCGATTCCCGGTCACGGGCTCCAAGAAACTGGGCAGCCACGATACTGGCGCCCATACTGATGCCGATGAAAAGAACGAGCACCAGGTTGAGGATAGGCCCCGCGCTTCCCACCGCGGCCAGCGCGTTGTCGCCCACATAGCGTCCTACCACGATGCTGTCTACCGTGTTGTAAAGCTGCTGCGCGATGTTGCCGATAAGCATCGGCAGGGTAAACGAGAGGATCTTCCTCCACGGTGTCCCCTCTGTCATGTCGATCGGTTTGTTGAGTTCCGCCAGAAAACCGTTCTTTTTTTCCAAAATTAATCCACTCCCTTATATGCGGCTTCTGTGTGTTTTTTCTGAGGGATCTGCGTTAATCGTATTATGCACATTTGTCCTCTGATTTTTCATTCTAACATTCCCGCGGGAGAATCACAAGGGGGGAACGTGCGGGGAAAACACACGGGGACGGTCCTTTTGTGTTCGCATATACAGATGGGAGGTGCAATAGTGCACCTCCCCTGTATGCGAACACAAAAGGACCGTCCCCGTGTGTTCCCGTCCCCGTGTTCCATACCTCACTCCGCCGATTTCATCAAATCCATACCCTTCATCATCACATTCACCGCGCTTTCGTCTGCCCCCAGCGCCACGAGAACTTTTGTGGCCAGTTCAGGTTCTTCTGTGACAAAATGTGCCAGCCTGTCAAGGGCGGTCTTCATGAGTGCCTGCATCTCGGGATACTCCAGGAGTCTTTGGAACTCCTCTGAGTTAAGCACATCCACGAGCACGCCCAGATTGCTCATGAGTTCCTCGGTCTCGGGGTTGCCGGGCTTTATCCCTTCTCCCGGCTCATATCTGAACGAATACTTTTCGTTCGCCTGCGCTATCGCTGCTGCGATATCCTCCGTGAGACCCGTCTCGTCAGATGATGCATCGTTCGCCTCCCTCTCTGCTGCCTCCTCCGCACTTTCCGCAGCTTCCTCGATGGCAGACTGTACCGCAGAGTCGTGCACCTCCGCCGCAGAATACACGCCGCAGCCGAGTATGGAGATAGCAAGGATACATATCAGGAAACGTCTTTTCATATCAGGTGCCCCCCTGTATACAGCAAATAATAACCGGCGGCCCTCCGGCTGCCGGTTACCATGGTTTCAGTCTGCAAACAGCCCCGCGTCGCCGGCAATACGCCTGCATTTTACAAGGAGCCTGCGGTGTCTTTCGCTCACCGCCTTGGCATTGATCCCCAGGACCTTACCGACTTCATCGTTCTTCATCTTCTGGAAATAGATCATGGTAAGCAGCTCTCTCTCCTGCTCGGAAAGCATGGTAAGCAGCTGATACACTTCTTTTTCTGTCTCTTCCTGAAAGATACTGTACTCGTCCTCATAAGAAGGTTCGATCGGCCTCTGTTCTTCATCATCGACATCGAGCGATACATGCTGACGTATGCTGTTTTTTCGATACTCATCGATCAGCGCGTTTCGGGCGATGTTCGCCAGCCAGGTTTTAACCGACGCACGTGACGGGTCGAACCTGTCATAGTTGTTCATTGCCTTCATAAAAATATCGCTGACCAGGTCCTCTGCTCTCTCCCGATGAAGGATCTGCCCATAAATATAGTTGTAGATATATGAAAAGAATTTTTCATATACAGCCTCGAATGATTCTTTTTCTGCTCCCAAAAATGTTACCCCCTTATTTTTATATGTCTCAGCCCTTTGAAAGCAGCAGTGAAATTGGTTTAAGCGTCTCCGTTGTGACAACCGCATTGTAAAAACCGTCATTCAGCGTGGTGTCTCCCGTCAGGACCACAGTGCTCTTCCCGGGTTCAAGATAGCCCGACTCAAAAATGACAGAGTCTTCGGAATCACTGAGTGTCTCGGTCTTCGCCTCCTCGGATTTTGCGACTATATCCTGATTGCCGATCTTTATTTCAATCTCGGGATCAGCCAGATCGATGTCCTTCTCGAGCACGTAACAGCTGAGTTTGCCATCCCTGACCACTGCCGGTGCATTTACCGTCGAGATCACGTTGCCGAAAACGCCCCAGCATAAAAGCCCCACCAGCAGTACGATGACTCCCGACAGAACGACCCAGACGCCCGGGCCGGTCACGCGCAGATAGCTGGTAAGATCATCCGGCGCGGAAAGCTGCTCAATAGATTTTTCTCTGAAAATCTTTTCGTCCATGTTTTACTCCCTGTTCTTTTTTGCCCGGAATTCGGGCTATACTCTTTTATTATCCCTCTATGAGCAAAAAATGTCCAGTAAAAACACATTTTTTTCAAAGAACTTTCCAATTAAACCGATATAACATATACCTTAAACTGCATGATTATGATATACTTTATATATAATCGTTTGCCCTGCGGTACGCATAAGGTAAGATCATCTTAATACAAACCGGTTTGTGATTTGTAATTATTATGTGTCGGAGGTACGTTGATCCATGGCAGGAACAGCATCTGAGAGAACCCCGGCTGCGGGCCTTGTATTTTTTGAAGGTCAGGAGAAGCCAAGACAATATGTAATTTTTCGAAACGCCAGAATAAAAGGCAGCAGTCCGTCGGAAGTATTTACCACTACCAGTCTTCAGCTGGAATACCCCTTCCTCGATGAGGAGCAGGCCGAAATCTATACCCGCGACGGAAAATGGTTTTACCGCAATCTTTCTGCGGAAACTTTTACCTTTGTGGGCGGCCATCACTGCAAAAAAGATCAGGAGATCGAGCTGCAGGACGGGTATGTGATCCGTATCATCAACGAAAGAATGCTCACGGCTGTCTTCTTAAAAAACTATGTGAGTGCGCGTGACTGGCGTTTTCTCAACATTGACACGCAGCCGCACGTCGTCGAGATCGCCGGCAAAGACAAGGATAACAAGGACGTTACCCTCTCCTTCTCGTTTGAAGGCGGGCACTGGACGATGAATGAATTTCTTGCAGAAGAAGTTCTTCACAACGGAGAACCGGTCCACGATAAAGTAAAGATCCGCATCGATGATGTCATCCAGATCGGAGACACAAAATTTGTGTTCGAAGGCTCCGGACTGGTCTACGGCTATCCGATCCAGGAAAGCAGCCTGTCCATCCGCATCGATGAAAGATCGGTCCACAGCATGCTCGGAAAAGTCAAGCTGCTGGAGGACATCGATCTGGACATCGAGCCCGGAAATATGGTTCTGATCCTCGGCGGCTCCGGCGCAGGCAAGAGTACCTTTGTCAATGCAGTGACGGGCTACGAAAAAGCCAACGCCACGATCCGCGAAGGCGACATTGATTACTATAAGGATTACGGCCAGGTTAAGCACCGGATCGGCTTTGTCCCGCAGGACAACCTGATGCGTCCGCAGGATACCGTGGGCAGCACGGTGAAAAATGCCGCCGACCTGCGTCTTCCCAAGGACATGAGCGCGGAGGAAAAACAGCGCCGGATCGCTGCTGTCCTCGAAACCTTCGGCCTCACGGGCAAAGAAAGGGAGCTGGTGTCGAAACTCTCGGGCGGACAGAAAAAAAGGCTGTCGATCTGTATGGAATTTGTCGCATCGCCTTCGCTCTTTATCCTCGACGAGCCCGATTCCGGACTTGACGGCATCATGGCCACGGAGCTCATGGAGAATCTTCGCCTGATCGCATGCCAGGGAAGGACCATCATGGTGATCACGCATGCTCCTGACCGTGTGGCTCATCTGTTCGACCGCGTGATCGTCCTGGCCAAAAGCACGCAGACGAAAGTCGGCCAGCTTGCATTCTACGGCGGTATTCAGGAGGCCCGCGATTTCTTCGGTGTCGACACACTGGAGAAGATGGTGGAGCTGATCAACGCCAAGAATGAGGGCGGCAAAGGCAGAGCGGACGAGTTTATCGCCAAATATAAGGAATATACAGCGGAAAGACAAAAACAGTCCGAGCTGCATTTTGAGAATGTGCCGGATGACAGCTCCGAGAGATCCTTCTTCAGGAGGAAAAAAACCGAAACAAAAAAAGATCCGGTTTACGGAGGGCGTCTGGACCAGATCCCGGTCTATCTTGGCAAGCAGTTCCGCCTGATGATTCACGAGAAAAACTGGAAAGTGCTGCCGATGGCGGCGATCATCGCTTTCCTCGTGGTGTATGTGCTGGGCAATAAAATGTTCCTCAACATGGAGTACACCAAGTATGGTTCGCTGGCTGTGGTCTGTGTGTGTATCTGGAACGGGATGTTCAATTCCATCCAGGTGGTGTGTAAGGAAAGAGATATCATCAAGCGCGAGCACAGGACGGGGCTTCATATTTCGTCCTACCTGATCTCGCACATGATCTATCAGGCTGTAGTCTGCCTGCTGCAGACGCTCGTCTCGGTGGCTATTTTCCACATCTTCCACATGTATTTTCCGGAAACCGGACTGATCACCGGTTCCTTTACGCTCGACCTGATCATCACGATGTTCGTCATCACCTATGCATCGGATATGCTGGCGCTGCTGGTTTCGTGTATCGCACGTACGACCACGGCCGCCATGACCATCATGCCGTTCCTGCTGGTGGTGCAGCTGGTATTTGCCGGCGGAATCTTCCCTCTCGAACGAGAAGGCGCCAAAATCCTGTCGCAGTTCACCATAAGCCACTGGGGCATCCAGGCGGTAAATGTGGCAGCGGATTACAACAGCCAGAAATCGATCGCACTGACCGCCGCGATCGATACCATGCAGGATTCCTCCGACGAACTGATCGTGCGCGTGCACGACGCCCTGAGCATCCCCGAACTTCAGGAAAAGATCCAGACCTACACCGCCGAGAAGCTTCAGGATCCGGATTATGTGTATGAAAAAGAGAATTTGTTGAAGTGCTGGGGGATATTGCTGTGGTTTGCGGCGGTATATGCGCTGGTGGGGTTGGTGTTCTTGGAGATGGTGGATCGCGATAAGAGATAGCGAGGAGAGGCTCGCGCTCCTTGCGAGGAGACCTCGCGCTCCCTCTTTTTTAATTCATATTTTCTTTTTGCGAGAGGGGCTCGCTGGCTCCCAGTTTTGATTCATATTCCCTTTTTGCGAGAGAGGCTCGCTGGCTCCACTATGTGGGGGAGGGGAACCGCTCAGAGTTGCGAAGCCCGCTCTTCCCCTCCCCCACGCCCCCACCCCTTCCGGGCACGCTAAATAAATTATATCATCCTTTACATCATCGAAAAGATCCAGCCGTTTGGCTGGATCTTTTTCTTTCCACATACTCTTTCCTGTTAAGCTGATTAACAAATTAAAGCGTGCCCGGAAGGGGTGGGGGCGTGGGGGAGGGGGAGAGCGGGCTTCGCAACTCTGAGCGGCCCCCCTCCCCCACATTAGTGGAGCCTGCGAGCCCCTCTCGCAAGAAGAGATTATGAATTAAAAGAGGGAGCGCGAGGTCTCCTCGCAAAGGAGTTTGAGCCTCCTTCCTCATGCAATGGTCTCCGCCTCCACACTCAACGGCCTCTCCTTATTGCTTATTACGTCGTATTTTGTCAGAAACTCTTGATAGATTTGATTGAATTCTTCTTCGGTCAGCTCACGTGCTTTGGCTGAGTGCACGTGATAGTCGGGATTTTCCTGATATTCGCGCCTTACGACGCCGGAGATTGCGACGCAGTGTGAGGCGATTCGTTCGAAGCTGTTCAGGAGTTCTTCCACGGCGGCGCCTTGCTGCATGCCGCACTCGCCGCGGGTCAGGCGGCCGATATGACGGGTCTTGACGATCTCGCACAGGCTGGTGATGGCGGATGCCAGAGGCTTCATCTTCATTGCTGTATCAAGATCGTTCTGCTGATACGAGGCGATGGAGCTGTTGACGATCTCTCTCTCCGCTTCGATCATGACATTCAGATCTTTCATCGCTTCGTCGGAGAAAGACAGGTTCTCTTCGTGTATCTCATTGGTGATACGTGCGATGTTTGAAGCATAGTCACCGATGCGCTCCAGGTCGCCGATGGCACGCAGACTCATGGTTACCTGGCGGGTCTGCTTTGTGTTCATCTCCTGCTTGGAGAGGAGCATCAGATAGCTGCCGACTCGGGATTCATATTTATCGATCAGATCCTCTTTACGCTGAACCTTCTCGTATTTCTTCTGCGAAAACTCGTGGATCAGGTTCAGGGCCCTTCCCACATTTTTGCGAACTTTTCGGGACATTCCGTCTATTACTCGCCTGCTCTGGCTGAGAGCGATGGCGGGTGTGCTGAGAAGACGTTCTTCCAGAAGGTCGAAGTCCGCACTGTCTGCCTGATCCTCGAGATCCTCAGGCGAATCCTTGATCAGCTTGCAGAGCAGTTCTTCCATCTTTCCAATGAAGGGGAAAAGGAGAACAGCGCCTACAACACGGATAGCGGTATTGAGGGCGGCAATGTACACCGGGTTTACCGTATCATTGATGAACGGGAAATGAAGCACCGCATTAAGTCCATAGAAGCATATGGTCCAGATCAACAGCGTAAAAATATGCTGAACAAGGTAGACCAGGGATGTTCTCTGTCCGTTTCTGTTGGCTCCGATCGCGGAGATCAGAACCGGCACGGAAGATCCGATGCCGATACCGAGCAGCATCGGGAAGGCGATCCCAAAGTTGATCGTTCCGGTAACCGAGAGAGCCTGCAGAATACCGACCGAGGCGGATGCGCTCTGCAGAATGGCTGTCATCACGGTTCCAAGCAGGATACCGAGTATCGGGTTGGAGAACATCGTGATGGCATTGATGAACAGCGGGCTGTCCCTGAGCGGAGAAACGGCGCCGCTCATTTGCTGCATGCCGACCATGAGGATGGCAAAGCCCATCATGATATTTCCGATATTTTTGTGCACGGTCCTCTTTCCGAGCATGCGGAGAAGGATACCGGCTATGGCCACAACGGCGGCTATCGTCGAGGAAGAAAGGATCTTCGCAATGCCGTTGCTTCCGTCAATGTAAGAAAGACACAGGATCCAGCCGGTAACACTGGTACCGATATTGGCGCCAAAGACGATGGCGATGGCCTGCCGAAGCTGCATCATTCCTGAGTTTACAAAACCGATGACCATCACGGATGTGGCCGAAGACGACTGGATGACCGATGTGACGATCGTACCGAGCAGGATGCCTTTGACCGGGGTGTTGGTCAGTTTGTAGAGAAGTGTTTCCAGTTTGTTTCCCGCGACGCTCTTCAGGCCGTCTCCCATAAGCTGCATTCCGTAAAGGAAGAGAGCTACGCCGCACAGGAGTGAAAGTATCATCGAGAATATGTTCATTTTAAGATTACTCCTTTTGTGAAGTCGATGGGTCCTCGGTGATTATAGCATAAGTTTGAGCATGAGTAAATGGGGACGTTTTCTCTCCGACTCATTTTACGAGCAATATGGGTCAAAGAGAAACGTCCCCATTGACCCAAAGAGAAACGTCCCCATTGACCCATCAAAAAGGGGAGCGGCTCCATGAGCCGCCCCCGGTCTAATGTCTCTTATCAGAATTTGTCTTCTTCGGATTTCTTCTCGTAGATGCCCTGTGCTGCGTTTACCAGCTCAACCTGGTCATCAGAGAGTCTTGTGAATGCTGTTACCTTCTTCGATGAAGACGCAGACGAAGAAAAAAGCTTTGCTGCAAGTCTTTCCTTCAAATCTGTGTACTTGGAGAAGTCTGCTCTGGAGAGCTTCTCCTCCATTCTGTCCATGTCTGTGTTAAAACCACCCGAGATTACTGCCATTTTATTATTCCTCCTTCAATTATTTGTTAAGCGCCTCGCGCATTTAAATTTTTAATTCCGAACATCATTTCGTTCTACTGTTATATACGGTAGCGCTCATCGAATTCCACGCAAAGTGCGAAATTTCGGCCTGTCAATTTTTTGTCAATGTTTTGCCCTCATTTTGGGGATTGGCAGGAGAAAAACCGGGCAGCCCCGGCATGCATTTCACACGCCGAGGTTCTGATTTCTTTCGTTTTCGGAGGCGGCAGAAAACCGGTCCGGTCTGCGCGTTATTTACAGTCCCCGGACCGTACATCGCATCGCTTTTCAGTCAAGGGTAACCGGCAATACGCCGGGCTGCTTGCCGGCAGCCAATAATCCACTCCGTGGGCCATTGGTTATATTATCTGTAGGTTGCGCCGTAATCGTCGATATAGGTGCCGTCGCCCTGATCGTAGTACTCGTTTCCTTCTTCGTCCTGCCATGCTCCGCCTTCGAAGTAGAGTGTTACAGGTCTGCCTGAACCGTCAGATTCAACGTAATCGGTATTTGTCGCGTTTTCAACGATATCGCTGTTCGAGTCTCCGCCGTTCATATATGCGCCGATGGGATCGTAGCTGTAAAGTGTGGTTCCGTCAGCACCGGTGTAGGTTCCGTCGCCATTGTTGGAGTAACGTACCCACTCAGCTGAGTAGTAATATCCGTCGCTGTACGGTGTAAGGGTCGTGGTGTTGCTGTTGCCCCAGTATACAGTGATCGCACTGCCTGTCGGCTGGTTTGCAGATGAAGATGTCTGCGGTCTGTTGGTGGTATATTTAAATCCATCCTCAGAGCTGAAGGTATAGCCGTCAAGATCTGTGTAACGTACGCCAAAAGTGTCATACCAGTTGCCGTCGGTAGCCTGATATACGGTGACAGCTTCTCCATCAGAATCATAGATGGTCCTTACCGAACCCGTATACTGACGTCCGCCCTGTGTAGGAGCCGGAGTCGGGGTCGGGGTTGCGGTGGCGTTTGTGGCAGAAGAGGCATCCTCTTTAAGGAAGCTTGCAGATACATAACCTGTACCGGAGCCGAAGCTTATCTGATACCAGCCGAGGTCCTGTCCGTTTCTCTGTACTTTGCCTACCACACGGACGGTATCGCCCTCTGCCAGTGCACCGATGATAGCGGAATCGGTGGAGCAGCCCTGTCTTACGTAGACGCCGGATGTGGCTTTCATCGTTGTGTTCATCGGCACGACTGAGAATTCGCTTACGCTGGTCGTGTCTTTCTTTACTGCCTGTTTGGTATCGTACTGAAGTACCTTTACAGACATGATCGCATTGCAGATCTCCGGTATTTTTGCTGCGTCCACAACAGAACCGGTAACAATAAATACCTCATTCTGGGTTGAAAAAGCTGCTTCGTAAACGTCCACATAGTGTTCGTCAGCTACTGTGATGTCGGGAAGAGTCTCTCCGTTTGAGAAATGCTCTACCGTGATCAGGTTGGCACCGTCGCTGAGTGCGATCCATTTTTGAGGATCGGTGATCTCTTTCCAGTTCTCATTGGGAAGATCGATGGAAAGAATTCCGTTGGATGCTGTGAATGTCTCGGCCGCTGCCGGTACTGCCATGCAGAGAACCGCTGCCGCTGCCAATACTGTGAATAAACCTCTCTTAAACATATACTCCACTCCTTATCTTATAATATTTCTCAGTTGCCGCACTGCAGATACGATGAATCAAAAGTAACCGGCAATCCATCACTCTTACTTGCCGTTAACCGGTACCATGCTTCGCAGGCTGTCGGTTATTTTGTCTCATTTCATCGCAAATAGGCAACAAAGTTGCCGTTAACCCAGCCTTCTTTGCCATCAATGTAAGCAAAGACGAATTCGCCGCTGCATCTCTCGATGTTGATCTTGAAGGGTGTTCCGTTTGCGATATGGAAGATCTCGTTGCTCTCGTCGGTTGCGGGATAGTTGCGAAGCGCAAGATATCCTGCTGCGACGTTGGCTACTACTTCTCTCCTCGGATCGACGGAACCCATCCCGTCGTTTCCTCCGGAGATGTCTGCAAGTACATTGTCATTCATTTTTTCAAAAATATTCATTTTTATTACCCCTTTTCCATATTTAAATATAGTATATTTCAAACTTTTATATTTTGATTTGGTTTGGTTTGTGCAAGGCATTTGTTTATCTCCGCTCTATTATATACGTCCGGGTCCAAAATGTCCACGTTCTTTTTTTTGCAGCGTCTCCCTGCGGTGCATTCTCCTTTTTGACCCATTTCGGTTTTCTTGAGCGGGCATTTCTCTTCCATTGGTGGTTTCTGCCTTTATCACGTATAAACTCCACAGTCTGCATTTTTCGTTGCCTGTGGGAGCGAAAAATGATATTATGATTAATAGCGCTTTTGCGCAGTTCAAAATTTGAGAGTTTTTAGATTCACATTAATATTGGAGAGTTTTTTATGAAACATATATTTTTGGCAGCATCGGGCCTGCTTCTTGCTTCTGCAGTCCTCTCTGTCTCGGTCTATGCGGAGGAAAGCCTTTCGGACAAGGCCTTCCGCATACTTTCACAGATCGTGAACGAAGCGGAAACTGCAAATACGGCTGATGAGGAGACAACAGAAAATACAGATAATGAAGAGACATCTGCAAACGCGGTGGCTGAGGATGCGACCGGAAACGCTGCAAGCGAAAATAAGTCTGACAGTGCGACAAGTGCGGATGTGGCCGAAGACACAGCGAACAAAGATGATACTGAAGGCGCTGCAAATGCGGATGCGGCTGAAAGCGCTGCCCGTAACGCCGAAACTGAAGGCGCAGAAAATGAAGATGCCGTCGAAGAATCTGACGACGCCTCCCCCAAGGAACTTGCCTCGCAGGGACTTCTGGATGATGAAACCTTCGAGAGCCGCTACCGCGCCGGCGAATATTTGGGCGGGGACACGATTCCCGAGGGTGAATACATGCTGTTTGCGTACAGCGATGATGCTTCGGTGACATCGGGCTACCGCACTGACAGTTCTTATACCACCACATCCGCCACATTTACATACAATTATATCTGTGTTGTGAGCGAAGGTGCCGGCCTCACGCTGAATGATTGCTGGGCTGTGCCGATCAATTCGGTAGACCCCGAATCACTTGATCTTAAAGGGCCGGGCATGTACAAGGTCTCGATGCACATTGCTCCGGGCAATTACACCATTGTCCCCGGCGAAGGGGGAGCGGGCACTTATAAGATTTTCTCTGCTGTCACTCCAGAAGAGGTATATCAGAGCGGTGATGTCACAAGGGATGTAAATGTAAGACTTTCGGGCGGGCAGTACATCCTGCTCGACGGCTGCAGCTTCAATACCGCACCTTCGCCTGTTGTCATCACTTACTCAGATAAAGAGACGGTCAAGCGTGTACAGGCTCAGCTCACTGTGATCGGGTACGATTGCGGAAACCCTGACGGGCTTCTCGGCAGGAAAACAGCCGCCGCCATCACAAAGTTCCAGCAGGATCACGGTCTCAATCCTACCGGCAAGATCACCGCTCAGCTGATGACGGTGCTCGATCAGGAAAGTCCGTATGAAGAAGTGGCCGCCGAGATGGGCCCCTTCATTGCCAATACCGCAGATTTTGTAACCCGGTATAACGACGCCGTTACCCGGCTTAAAGAGACCGAGGACTTTTCCTTCCGCCGGATCAGCGAGGGAAATGTCGCAGCGGGAAGCTTCACGCCCAACAAAAACGGCGGATACGTGCTGGAAACCAACCGCATGTCCGACAAGATCCGGTCCGGCTTCTACGT
>CADCPK010000369.1 GCA_902803215.1 uncultured Lachnospiraceae bacterium | reverse complement strand
TTCTTGTCGTCTTTGCCTTCCTTGTAGAGAACGATCTTTCGTCCGATGACCTGAACCACCTGCGAATGTGTTCTCTCTGCCATGACCTGCGCCATCTCTTTCGGATCGTCCAGGCAGTTCTGCAGCACGCTGATCTTGATCAGCTCTCTGGCGTCCAGAGCTTCCCGCACCGATGTGATATATTCCGGTGTCAGCGAGCCTTTTCCGATCTGCAGGATCGGGTCCATGGTCATGGCGAGGCTTTTTAAATAAGCTCTTTGTTTGCTTGTCATACATGCCTCCCGCTGTTACTTGTAATAGTCAAAATCAAATCCGTACATTCTTACGGTATCGCCGTCCTTGATTCCTGCTGCTTCGAGGGCTTCCAGAATACCGCCGTCTTTCAGGAATTTCTGGAAGAATGCAAATCCTTTTTCGGAATCGAGATTGGTGTATCCGAGCATTTTCTCGATCTTCGGGCCTTCCGTCACGAAGATGTGCGGATCCTCGGGAAGCCTCTCCACGGTAAACGGAAGATCCTCGCGAATGAGGACATCTTCAGGAAAGAACTCCTGCTTAAATACTACCATCTCACGGCCGGTTTCATCAAGTATTTCTTTCACTGCAAACAAAAGTTCACGGATTCCCTGCCCTGTGACCGCCGAGATGGGGAAAACGCGTATTCCTTTTGGCTCGAATTCGTCTTTCAGCCTTTTTATCGGATCTTCATCGCCATAGATGCAGTCGATCTTATTGGCGGCGATCACCTGGGGTCTCGAAGCGATATCGGCGTTGTAGGCTTCGAGTTCTTTGTTGATCTTATAAAAATCATCCACCGGGTCGCGGCCTTCTGTAGATGCCGCGTCCAAAATGTGTATCATCACCCTGGTCCTCTCGATGTGCCGCAGGAACTCGTGTCCGAGGCCGGCACCTTCAGAGGCACCTTCGATAAGGCCGGGGATATCTGCAATGACAAACCCGCCGTTTTCGGTATCGACCACACCGAGGTTGGGGCTTAGTGTGGTGAAGTGATAGTTGGCAATCTTTGGAGTCGCGTTTGTAACCCTGGAAAGGAAGGTGGATTTTCCGACATTGGGAAATCCGACAAGGCCTACATCGGCGATCACTTTGAGCTCGAGGAGAACCTCAAGTTCCATGGCGGGTTTGCCGGGCTGTGCGTATTTGGGGACCTGCATGGTCGGGGTGGCATAATGCATGTTGCCCTTGCCTCCGCGGCCTCCGCGAAGCACCACCTGCCGTGAATTGTCTCCCGAGAGGTCAGCGATCACTTTGCGGGTCTCGGCATCCATTACGACGGTTCCTTCGGGCACTTTGAGGACGATGTCCGCCCCGTCGGAGCCGTGCATGCGGCGTTTTCCGCCTTCGGTGCCGTCTTCTGCTTTGTATTTGCGTCTGTGTCTGTATTCTCCGAGGGTGTTCTGTCCTTTGTCGACTTCGAAGATCACATCTCCGCCTTTTCCGCCGTCGCCGCCGTCGGGGCCGCCGTCCGGCACGTATTTTTCGCGGCGGAAGCTGACATGGCCGTCTCCGCCTTTTCCTGAACGGATGATGATTTTTGCTCTGTCCGCAAACATTTTTCGTCACCTCCTTTAGTGATAATAAAAGGCTTCAAACCATATAGATTTGAAGCCTTTGAATTCATAACATTATTCTGCTTCAGCAGCGATGACCGATACGATCTTTTTGTCGCGGCCTTTTCTGGAATAACGAACAACGCCGTCCTTAAGAGCGAACAGTGTGTAGTCGTTTCCGCATCCAACGTTTTCACCCGGATGGATCCTGGTTCCGCGCTGTCTGTAAATAATATTGCCTGCTTTTGCAAACTGGCCGTCAGCTCTTTTTGCGCCAAGTCTCTTTGACTCGGAGTCACGTCCGTTCTTTGTGGAACCGACACCTTTCTTATGAGCAAACAGCTGAAGGTTCATTTTCATCATGATGTTATACCTCCCTGATCATTACTTTAAGGTATTTCGGATATTCTTTTTCTATCTCCGTAAGTCCAAGCAGCAGCGAGTCCATGAGGAGTCTGCCTTCCGCGGTATTGGGCTGCGTGAAGGTTGCCGTGACTAGGCCTTCCCTGTCTTTTGGCTTGCATGGCTCTTTTGTCAATTTTTCCAGAGAGTTGAATGTGGTTATGATCAGTGCCGAGACTGCCGAGCATACGATGTCGGAGCCTTCTTCTGCATAATCCGCGTGTCCTCTGGATTCGAAGGATACATAGCTGCCTTGCTTTTTACCGACTTTGATTCGGATCACTTTGCAGCCTCTCAGGCGTTGATCTTTTCGATCTTAACCTTGGTGTACTGCTGTCTGTGGCCGTTCTTTTTGTGATATCCTGTTTTCGGTTTGTACTTGTAAACAATGACTTTTTTCGCTTTGCCGTTCTCGATAACAGAAGCTGTTACGCTTGCGCCCTTAACGTCTTCGCCGACCTTAAGTCCGTCATTGCTGACTGCCAGCACCTCATCAAAAGTAACGGTTTCACCTGCTTCGGCGCCGAGTTTTTCTACTCTGATCACATCGCCTTCAGCTACTTTGTACTGTTTACCACCTGTTGCAATTATTGCGTACATCTGTGGCACCTCCTGATTAATTACTCGCCGGATGTGGCGGCCTTTAATGGCTCTTGGGCCTCTCCGTGCGGCATACCTAATTATAATAGCTTACGCCCCTTCGTACGTCAAGAGGTAAATTTAAAAAAGTTTGTGTTGTGGTGTACGATTCACGCCCCAACCCCTCAAGTCCCGTAAAAGACAGGGGACGGTTCTCTGTCTTTTATAAAGCCTCATATAAAGTAGGCCGTACTTTATTTCTTGTAGCCTCAACGATATGCAGTTTTGTCATGTCGATCACTTCGGTCTGCACCGGGTCTTTTTTGGTAAACTTCCTGAGGATGCCCAACAGTTCTTCATTGTGATCGGGATTCTGCATGTTGATGAAGTCGATGAGGATCGTGCCGGAGAGATTTCGGAGGCGGAGCTGCCTTGCTATCTCTTCTGCTGCTTCAAGGTTTACTTCGCGGAATCCTTCCTCGGGTTTCTTTTTGCTCACGTATTTGCCTGTGTTCACGTCTATGGAGATGAAAGCTTCGGTGGGTTCGATCACCAGATAGCCGCCGCATTTCAGCCACACCTGTTTTTTCAGCGCTTCATCGAGAGTACGTTCCAAGGAAATCAGCTTGGGAAGGGGAAGCAGTTTATCTTCATATAATTTTATTTTCGATATTAGCGATGGTGCATTCGTTTTGCACCATGTGGAGATGTGCTCCATAACCTCCCGGTCGTCTGTGAGGATCGCTTCTGCAGTTTCCTCTTTCAGATCCTTCAACATGCCGATATAGTCGGCATCGGGGCGATAGAGGCGGCTGTACAGGGTCCTGTGGCTTCCGTTTATTGCGACGGAGACATACAGCTCGCTCAGGCTGTGGTATTCACGAAGAAGCTCTTCTTTGGTGGCCTGTACCGCTTCGGTGCGTACCAGCAGTCCAAACCCCGGATCTGTCTCTGTGCGGAGTTTGGCTTGTATTTCCAGCTTCTCCAGTGCTCCCTTAAGCCGCTCTTTTTCGTTTGCAGAGAGCTTTTTGGAGAACATCAGCCCTTCTCTTCCGGTGCTCAGCACCAGGTACCTTCCCGGGAAGGAAAGCTCCGCCGATACCGCTGCAAGCTTGGTTTTCATTTTCCCGCGTGTCACCTGCACCAGCAGCTCATCTCCCGCTTTCGGTTTTGTGCGTTTTCCGGTTCCGGAGGAATACACGGCGTTTTGGGTGTCTTTTATCGGAAGGTAACAGCGCTCATCCGGGGAGATCCGCACGAACACGGCGTCCAGGTTTCCGGGAGCGTTCTCCACCTGCCCCACATACACATCGCCGGGCGCGGCGCCGTTCTCTGTGCTTTCCGGCCGGATCTCGACGATCTTCCTGTCTTCCTCCAGAATGCACATCCGACGGGTACTTCCGCGGTATGTCATATTTGTGATAATAAGCCTTACATTTGCTGCCATACAATTTCTCCCAGACTGTACAGCGGAACAAAGCTATGTTCTTCTTCCGTTCCTTTATCCGCATACAGTTCCAGCCGGGTGACCATGCAGGCGTAGGGCTTCATCTCCTGCCCGAGAAAGTCGAAAAATGCTTGCATCACCGTTTCCGGCTTGGTGTAATTTGCACTTGCCGCGGCGAGCTTGCAGAAAATCCGTTCCCCTTCGGCATGCATCTCGTAGATGTACGGGCGGATATCGATGTTCTTTTCGCCTGTCTTTGTGGTTTTGGTGATGATGATCTCCGGCTGAGAGAGAAAACCGGTCAGTGACGACTGAAGGTCACCTTCCGGAGCTTTTCCTTCGCGGAAGGCAATATTATAATCCGCTGCAGCGACCAGCGACATCGCGTTTCCGGCTTTTCCGTCTTCCACGCGGCGTGCGCACACTACGGAAACGCCCTCGGCCATCACCCGGTTCAGGCTATCTTCTATCTCTTTTGTGGGAACATCCTCCCGCAGTTCAATGTCAAAATATTCTCCCTCGCTCTCCGTCCCC
>CADCPK010000368.1 GCA_902803215.1 uncultured Lachnospiraceae bacterium | reverse complement strand
TCGGACACGATCATTTTCATGCGAACTGAGCAGTCTGTCAGTTCCTCCGCGGAATAATCTGCGTAAGGCGCAAAGCCGTGGATCTGCACCGGCCCGTATTCCCTGCCATCGTACAGGAATTTCTGTTCATACAGCCTCCCGGCGAAGGGAAACAGCACCGGCGCGTGCTTGGGCCATACGGCAAGGTCATTATAAATATACGAATTTTCTGCCGTCCGCAGGCTCGTCAGCTGGGCGCCCTTTTCATCGATGACTGCGGACAAATAGCCATTGCTGATAGTGATCATCTTACTCATAGTCAATTCCTAACTCCTGGAGGATCTTAATAAAGGCGGCATGTGCTTTTTTAAAGCCCACTTCGCCGGAGAAGCCGTCTTTCTCACCAACGTACGTGAGATGCGGTTCCAGTGAAAAAACAAGAGGCTTTTCTTTCAGTACGTTTACAATATCCTTTATCCGAGTATCGCCCTCTCCCGCCGGCACGCGGCTGGGTGAACCGCGGCGCATATCTTTGACATGCACATACTCGATATATGGCGCCAAAGTGGGCAGACTCTGTTCAAACGGATCATCCCCGGCAGCCATAAAGGCAGCCATGTCAAACGCGCATCGAAGAGTCGGGCTGTCGATCGCCCGAAAGATTCTGAGCGCATTCGCGCTGCGAGCGCCAACGGTGTCTTTGCCGCTTTCCATCACTAGGATCTTATGCTGATCGCTGGCAATACCTGTCATGGCATACAGCCTTTCAAGGCTCATGGAAAAAGCGTTTTCCTCCGGTATATTCCGTTTGAAAAAAGAGAATACCCGTATGTAACGACAGCCAAACATTTCCGCAATATGGCAAGCTTTTTTGAGCCTGTCCGTCAAATCTGGAATAGCGCAGTCGGCCCGCTCTTTGCCAATAGCAGTAGAAACGCAGGTGACTGCAAGTCCGTTACGATCGCATGCTTCCTTGATGGCGTAAAGCATGCTGTCCTCCAGCGAAAGAACGTTATGATGATTGATGGTCCGCACTTCAAGATACCGCATCCCAAGTTCCCGGATGACGCGTATCTGATTCTCCAGCGCGGAGGCGATTTCATCAGAAAAACAGCTGAGTTTGATCATATGTCCTTTAAAAACTGCCCCCTTTGCAAGAGAGGGCAGTAATAAGTCTGTTTGTTGCGGATCAAATAGGTCTGTTCCATTCCTCGGGGGTGATACGAATGATCTCGTCGGTATCAGCGGACTTGTGAATGGCGTCACAGACGGTGGTCAGATTGCGCGTGAAGGTGAGCGGAACGGCATAGTCGCAATTGTGGCGGATCACGTCGGCGATGTGCGTATAGATGCTGTAGCGGTCGCCGTTGTACTGGCCGGGCAGGGGACCGGTGGTATTATCATCATTCGTCTTGCTTCTGTAGGCGGTCGGATCAATAGGACCCGGATAGGAGATGCGGTGGATGTCGATGGTGCCGTCAGTGATGAACGCGGTACCCTTGCTGCCCTGCACGATCCAATGCGGCAGCTTGTCGACCATGATGCAGTGTTCGCATCTCAAGATGATGCCGCTCTCGGTTTTCATGTTGGCGACAAAGGTATCTTCACAGTCGCCGTCCATGATGACCTGGCGCTTTTCGGCGCAGACCTTGACGATCGGTTCATCGACGGCGGCCATCAGCTGTCCGAGCAGATGCGGGCCCCAGTTATTGAGATATCCGCCTGCGAACTTTTTGTAGATCTGCCAGTCGTAGCGCTTGCCGAAGGTGCCGGCGCGCCGCGTGATCATGTATACTTTGCCGATTTCACCGTCTTCACCGTCAGCAACAAATTTGCGGACCGCCTCGAGATCGGTGCCCCAGTTCTGGGGCAGGAAGGGCATCAGGCTGACGCCGAACTTTTCTTTGGCCTTTTTCGACTCCTCAATGATGAAAGCGGCATCTTCGGAGTTCTTGGCCCAGGGCTTGGTGATGAGCACGTTTTTTCCGGCTCTCAGGCAGGCGGCGGCGACCTCGGTGTGCATGTGGCTGTCGGTCAGGACGATGCAATACTCCACGTCGCTCTCAAGCAGCGCTTCCCGGGAAGGATAGGCCTTGCAGTTCTTGTGGCCGTTAAGGTAGAACACCTTTGCCAGCCGCTCCGCCCTGTCTGCAACGATGTCGTAGGTGCCGATCACCTCGAATTCAGGGTGGCGGAGCAGGATCGGGGTATGCAGTTCGTTTGCGTTTTTGCCGCAGCCGATGATGGCTGTCTTGATTCTTTCTGCCATGGTCAATTTCTCCTCTTCTTATTGTTCAAAGTGTTTTTTGAGTTGGATCAGCGCTTTTTTCAGGCTGTCGGGACCCGTGCCGCCCTTGGCTTCAAAGGAGATCGTCTCGTCATATCCGATTTCCTTCAGGATCTGCAGGCCTTTGAAGAGCTCTTCGGAGTAGCCATCCTCAGGCAAGAGACGATCTTTCTCGCAGATATGCACATGCCTGAGGACCGGTTTTGCTTCCCTGAGGTCGTTCATATCCTCGTCATTATACATCATATGCATGAGGTCCGCCAGCAGCATGACCTCGGGCTGGTTCACCCGCTTCTGCACATACTCACCGTCTTTGAGGGTGATCATGATGTTGGTCGAGGTATGGCGGATGGGCTCCAGCACGATATAGATGCCGTACTTCCGGCAGTATGGGATGCAGGATTCCGTCAGTGTGCGGCAGAAGTCGTCATATCCCTTTTCCAGCGGATATCCTTCGGGAAGATTCCTTGAATTGTTGCTGCCAAAGACGATTTTCTTCACACCCATCCGCTTTGCCCGGCCCATGGCCTTATCGAGATAGGCATCAATGATTTCCTTGTTCGCCTCGGGGCCGGTGACCTTGATGCGGCCCGGGAAGTAGTTGCAGGAGCAGTCGCATTTCAGATCAAGGCGCTCAAGCTCCTTGAGCAGGAACTCAAAATCCTCGTCGGACAGTGTCTCGATCATCATGAGCGGAAACTCGACGTAATCGAATCCGGCTTCCTTGATCCGCTCCAGCAGCGCGTATTCCACTCTGTCGCGGGTCGCTGTCGCGATATCAGTGCACATTCCGTAACGCATTGACATTTACCTCACTTATCTGATGTAGCCCATCACTCTGGGCAGCCACATGGTGATT
>CADCPK010000367.1 GCA_902803215.1 uncultured Lachnospiraceae bacterium | reverse complement strand
TTCAACTTTTATCAGGCCATTGTTGATATCTGGGTTCGAGATGGATGCGTCCTTGAGAATCAGATTATTACATTTAAACTGTGATGGACGATCACGGAGAAGCTTTAACCGGTCTTCCTGTGTTCTTACCCAGGACTTATCTACAATAGCTGCTTCGATTTTCGCTTTAATCTCAACGATGTGCTTGGCATCAATGGATCCTATGTGATCCTCCGTTTCGGGTTCTCGTGTCTTCAGATAACTTTGATATCGCTCTTTCAGCTTCTGTGTTTCTCGAGCAACAACACTGAACTTGATTTCCTGACCTCCGATTCTGTTCTTGGCTTCATCATACAGATAAGCAATATCGTCTGCATTATCGAGTCTTCTGAGCTTGTAATCAGAATTCAAGAAGCCAATCATACTCGTGTGGTCAACCTCTGGCAGTCCCATAGGCAAAGCTAAAGCATCGTCCAAATACCAAATAACACCCGCCTCGTTTAGGCAGAAAGCAGATTCATAATATGATTGTGTGAGAATCAGAATATTGATGGTTGCATTTCGCAGATGTGTTTTTACTTCTGGAGATATCTTCTCTCCCACATCGTTTCCTGGAAGCGAGGAGCAGAAGATTTTTTCGTTTGGAATTCCTGTGTTTACCAAGAAATCTTTAATCATGTCTGCCACAGGAGCATCAGTGCTGCGATGTGAAATAAAGATTTCGTCTCTCACTTTTCTCGTACCACCTGTTGTATGTGTGTCCAGCCATTCTTTACCCTGTTTTGTGATAGTAATTACCTCATCATCGAAAACAGCATATCCTTTTTCAACAGCTTCTTTAGCAAGATTTATCAGGTCATCTTTGTCCTGAGCATATGCGATTGCGGGTAAGTCATCAAATTGTGAACTTCCTGGTTTTTTAACCCGCTATCGTTAGAATTGATCACTTCCGACCCGAAAGAGGTCGTTTTTTTGTATTCCTGATTATTCGTCTTCTTCGTCTAGATCTTCGCCCTTCAGGAAGGCTTTAATCTCGTCATCAGTCCTGGTAGTCGTATCTAACAGCTTTATGATTTCCTGTCTGGATATACTCTTTTTCTTCTCGACCAGCTTTGCCATCTTTTCGATTTCGGCATCGTATTTTACCTTCATGTCGTCGATCTTTTTCTTCATGGCCAATACGACTGCTTCCTGCCGGTCGATCTGCTCATCTATCGAAATAGCTCTGCGCGCCATCTGTCATTCTCTCCCGTCACCTGGAATACCTTATTGCGCAGCAGCCTCCTTTTCCTCTCCTCCATCTATGGATTTCAGTTCCGCTGCCAGCAATTTGGCTTGTTCCATTATATTCGCCGGTGTCAGGTCAAATGCCTTCAGTATTTTTCGTTGAGTGGCCGTAATCGAATAATTGAAAACATATTCCTTGTTCCACATCTTAATCATTTCAATCTTTTCCAGCTCTCTCAACGCCGCCGGAACCGTCAGGAAGTTTTGCTTTGTCTCGCTCCTTTCCTGTTCTTTCTTCAAATAGGTATAGATCCGGTTTCGGATGATTAAAGCAACGAACTCTACAAAAATCTTCGCCTCCATAGATTCGTTGCTGTATACCCGCATACTTTGATTCCCCAGGTACGACTTGTCGCCCCGGAACAGTTTCTCAGAAGCATCTCTTCCCTTATAGAGATCCAATGCTTCCTGTGCCGTCATCTTTTCAGATGTGATAATGACGAAATACCCGCACATTTTGATCTCTTCATTGATCACTTCTGTGCGTTCCACAGCACTCATGAGCTTCTGGTCTTCTTTGCCCTCATGGAAGTAGACCGGATCAAAATATCTCAGCATTGATTTATCCAGCGTGATGTTGTCGCCCTGGTGCTTCCTGATACATTTTGCAAGCCGGTCAATCTTCTGCTCCAGTTCCTCACGTTCCGTCGTCGCTTTTCTGCTGTTGTAGTAGACATGAAAATAGCGATCTTTCGTATCTGTGGGATACAAAGGATTCTTAACCGTTATACCGCTGACCTTATGATTCCTTATGCTTTTCTCCCTGTCCTGCTCAAATTTCCCTCTGACGCTGCGGATAATCTGGTATACAATCTTCTTCATCCCTTTCACCATGATGACGAAGTTATATCCGCACTCGTCCAGATATTTGATGTTTCCGCAGCTGAAGTATCCGCGGTCCAAAATGAATCCTATTTTCTGATATCCATATCCCTTTGCCTTTTCCAGCATGATCTGGATTTGTTTCACATCGTTATTGCTTCCGGGATATGCTTCGTAAAACAGTGGTGTACTGTTTGTTGTATCGTAGGCAATTGAGTAATTGATTACCGGCAGTCCTTTGTCATCCTTTGGATGTCCGTATTCCGCCAGATCGATATCCCCAGCATCGCTGTTCTTGTTTGTGGAATCGTAAGAAATATAAATCTTCTCCCGGTGATCCCGGGTAGCATTCCACACATTCTGGAATTCTATCTGCTGGTCTATATCGAGGTTCTGCAGGAAATCCGATACCTTGGAATCACTGTAGATCCTCATGTTCCTTGAAAACAGCGGATGATTGAATCCATATCCGTCGTAA
>CADCPK010000366.1 GCA_902803215.1 uncultured Lachnospiraceae bacterium | reverse complement strand
GTACAGGTCGGAGATGTTCTTAATGAGCGTCTTCATGGGGCCTTCTCCATTCCCTCTTAATAATCAAGAACCCGCCGGCTGAAGGCTGGCGGGTGGCTCATCCTGATGGATATATGTTTCCGGAGGGAACATCGCATCTCCCCTTCGGCAATAGGCATTATATTATAAAAAGACTGATTAGTCAATCACAACCAGCGCCCAGGACAGTGTCAAGTTGTTGTTGGATTTTTGTTTGACACCGACCCCGGGTGTTTAACTTAGCAGTCCATGTTCTGCTCCCAATGCATGGATGATCGTCTGCGTCCCTGACGCAGTATCAAAGATCGGCAGCTCCCGTTCGAATAGGCTCCAGTCTTTCGCGCCTCTCATACTTTCCTCGATCAACTGGTCTGCATACTGCGCATACCCGGCTTGTCGCTCTTTTGTTTTGAAGTCGGAGCTTTCTATCGGTCTTCCGTTCTTTACCGATATCCTCACCTTTGTCAGCTTTCCGAGCCCTTCTCTGCTCCAGCCAAGCGGATCCCGGCTTACTCTTTCCGACAGCAGGTGGCTGACCTGCCCTTCGGTACAGCTTCCGCCGTTATCCTCTTTCAGTGAGTTCATGTTCTCTTCCCACGATCCAAACAGATATTTGCCGAAATCCCTTACCTCACATCTTTCTTTTTCGCTTCCCGCTTCTTCCTGAAGCTCACAAAGAAACCTGTCTGCACGCCGCCTGTCGTTTGCTTTAAGCGCAGAAAGGATAACTATGCGCACATTCCTCTCAGGGAACATAAGGCTGAGCGAGCGCACTCTTTTGGCCAGGTGGAAGAGATCCATCACGTGTTCCGTCTGTACATACTCTCTAAGCCCGCTTTTAATCCATTTCCCGCCGTCTCCGTGCACATAGATCTTCTCCAGATTCGCTGCATCATATGCCGCTCCGATGTATCCTGATACACTCCTCCACAGCTCTTTCGTGTCAAATCTCTCGTCCACGAAGTGCATCGGATTTACTACTGCATTCCTGCCTTCCGAGACTTTCTCCAGTCCTTCTCCTACTGTGACGAACGGTATCCGCTGGCTCCGCTTCCCTTTTTCTTTCCCCGGTCTTTGCATGTGCGCATGATCTTCGTCTGCATACACATGTAGTTCTCTTACTTCCTGCCTCTTCTTCGGCAACTCTTTCTCCGGTACTTCAAGTTTTAAAAGCTTGTTCCTTACCGTCTGCCGGCTCACCGCTCCGCCTGTTACCATTTCAGCGCTCTTCGCATAGGACACTTCCGCCGCAGCGTTCAGCATCTTCGCACTGACCGCGTCTCCTATGCGCTCATACGGTCTTACCCCTATCATTTCGTCAAGCGGATAGCAGTATGCGCCACGGTTTGTATCCAGGTAGTAATCGCGCTTCCATTCAAGCTGTCCCAGGCTTGTGAGCAGCACGCGCTCACGTCCCTTATCCTGAAGCACCAGGCCTAATTCCTTTCGTGCACGCTTGTCCTTTCGCAACTCATCGTTCATGTGCTCCAGGATCACGGTGAGCATCTTTGAAGCAGCTGTTTTGCAGTCCCCCAGAAGTTCGTCCGCCAGATCATCGATGTCATGGATTTTCCCGCTCAATGATTTCTCCAGAATGTTTCTTGCCAAATCCTCCGTGATCTGTTGTATAATATATTCCATAAGAGATCCTCCTGTATTTGAGTGGTTGGGTAATTTAACTCTAACACATGGAGCCGGTCTCTTTTTCTATTTCTTCAATTTCTCCAACAATTACTTTACACTGTCCGCACCGCGCCGGCCCGCAATCTTCTGTTGGCTAAATCCCGCCGTTTGGGGTATAATACTCATCGTATTCGTTGAAAGGAGGAGCAGTGTATGAAGATCGGACTTATAGATGTGGGAGGTGGCATGAGGGGCGCATACGGCGCCGGAGTGCTGGACCGCTGCATCGACGACGGCGTACGCTTTGATCACTGCGAGGGAGTTTCCGCCGGGAGCGCCAACGTGGTGTCATACCTGGCAGGCCAGAAAGGCCGAAACTACCGCTACTACACGGAATACTCCTTCCGGCCTGAATACATGAGCATGGGCAATCTGCTGCGCCGGGGCAACTATATAGATCTGGAGTACATCTACTCGACTTTGTCGAATCAGGGCGGCGAGGATCCCCTGGACTTCGCGGCAGCCGCGGCCAACCCTGCAGAGTTCAAGGTGGTGGCCACCGACGCAAAGACCGGCAAGCCCCATTATTTCGACATCTCCGACATGGCGCAGAACGACTACGGCGCGATCAAAGCCTCCTGCTGCGTCCCGGTGGTGAACCGCCCCTATTTCGTGGGCGGGAAGCCCTACTACGACGGCGGGGTGTCGGACCCGATCCCTCTGGAGCACTGCTTTGAT
>CADCPK010000365.1 GCA_902803215.1 uncultured Lachnospiraceae bacterium | reverse complement strand
TTATGTAAAAGAAATCTGTAAATAAAACCCCGTCAACTGGGTCAGACTATACAGATAGTGTGATTCCATCGGACGGGGATGATAATAATATCTCAAATTAAGATTAACAGTCAATTGATTGAGCAAATCAACTGTACAAGGTACAATGACAATAGAAGTGGTTCCGTTCTTAAACGGTTCCGTAAGGAGAGCCACTTCTTTTTTAATTACTTATAAAGTATCCTTTAGGCAATAAATGTAGCAAGCATAAAAAGAAGCAATTTCTCATGAAACTGGCAGAACCAACAACAAGGAATTTGCTTCTTTTATTAGAATAGAACGAATCAACTATAATATCAATCAGAAAATGCTTTCGCAGATATTTACGAATCAGGAAATATCTGTTTAATCAACACATGTCCGATGTTTATCCGACCATTCCAGAATTATTTCTGGAATTGCAAGCAACCAATCTAGTGCTTTCAACAGCAATATCACTAATTCAAAAAAAGTTCCAATAATATCCTTACTAATTTTCACTAATAAATTCATATTTATTTGTTTCAATAGTACTAGAGTGTCAGCTGATTGTTATCAGTCGTCATCCATCTCTAGATCCATGATGACTATTGAATCGCCGTTTTCCATTGCTTTTTCCAGTTCTTCTTTTCTTTCTTCTTCGATTCTGATGTTTTCTTGCTCGATCTTCTGCCGGAATTCTCTGCTTTTTCTTTCATCTTCTTTGTAAAGACACTTGAGACGTTCGATCCTTTCCGTAAGACCTCTTTTTATTTCGGCCGGATCCTTTTCCCAGAGCCAATACCCATTTGTCCATTCGGCCCAGGCATTGAGATTCTGCTCGATATCGTTCATGACAATCTTTGTAAAATCCTTTTTGACGATATAGCTTGTCTGGTATCTGTCATCAAAGAAAAGATGCACATAGCCCATTCCCTGCATCACGACACAGGTCAGTTCTCCCGGTTCACACTCGCAGGTCAGAACATAAGGCCCTTTGAAATTGCTGATCATGGTATCTAGCCATACTTCCGGAAGATCCGTCAGATAGCTTAGTTCATATTTGCTATAGCCGATCCTGAAAGTAGTCCAACCGTTTTCAGGTTTCGATAAAACCGTATCGATATCAATCTCCTTTTTAATATAATTCTCGATATACCTGTTATTGATTTCGCTCATTGGTTTTTCTCCTTTACAGTTTCCGATACAGTTCTTTCATGAAAGAATCGAATTCAGCTGCCTTGTTTTCATCCAAACCATTCATTTCATCATTGAGATAGATCCTCTTGTTTACTTCCAGCATGACCGATTTCGCTCTCTTGTCATTTATGTAGTCGATCGGAACGATGGATCCGCTGTATGGAACGTTGAGTATGTTGGTATAACCGTATTTCGCGCACAGCCGCTGGATGGTTTCGATCGCATCTTTTGCAAGCTCATAGTCATTGAATCCGATGCAGATATCCGGACTTGTTTCACTTATTCTTTTGCCAAGCGTTCCTTCATAGAAATCGGAATAGGAATGAAGATCGATGATAAGACACTCACCATAGGAAAGAATCTTTTCTTTGACCTTATCCGTAAGTGTTTTGTGATGCGGATCATAATAATCTTCCAGTATATGCTTCTTATAAGTCTCGTTGATCTGTATGAAGCTTCTTTTCCTTGCGTCCTTTTCGTATACAACGCCCCTTTGGTAGAACATTGCCATATGTTCCTTCCTGTCATCCCGGAACCGTTCCACATCGCAGAACATCCTGGAATACGGAAAAATCAGATGATCGAGATCTTCTGAACAGAACACATCGATCAGATAATCGCTTTCGAAGATGTTTTCCTTTTCAAATTCCTCTTCGTCTATCAGAAGCCTTTTTTGGAATTCTTCCGGCACAGCCAGAGAAGCGTGTGGGATATGGATAATGATCCGGTTTCTTTGTTTCCATCTGATCCTTTTCATAACCTCGGCCTTCTCAAATGGAGAACCAGGTAAAACAGTCAGAACTTTTCGAAGCGTTGCCTCATCCAGCTTTTCCAGCCAGTTCATATACTGACTGTTGTTTAAGATATTTGATTTCATTTTCTCCTCCTCTTTCTTAGACCACAAAGAGTAAGGAAAGAAAAACTCCCATCACATGATGAGAGCTCTATAAACATGTAAAATGTCTCCCATCATTCAAGCTTTAGCACCTTCTTACTTTGTAAGGGTTGCTGTACGATCACAGAGCTTGTCTCTCCCGTACTCTTTATGG
>CADCPK010000364.1 GCA_902803215.1 uncultured Lachnospiraceae bacterium | reverse complement strand
CCCTTTTTGATCGCGGCGCAACCCCCAAAGCACCGCGAGCATGGAAAAAGCGGCTCCCCGGCCGCTTTTTCTGATGTTTGAGAATAAGACACTAATCAGATATAATGAAGATATCATTACTACGGAGGTCGAAATATGAAGACAAGGTTTAAAAATGCTCTTTCGATCTTGTTGTGTGCGGTCCTCATGATCGGGAATACAATTCCTGCGGCGGCACAGGAAGAAATCTTACTTGAAGATGAGGCTTATGTGACAGGCGAAATCTATGAGGCGGAAGATTTTCCATATGAAGAGGAAATCCCTGTGGACGGCAATCCTCTGCTTTCCGCTGAGTATGTGGAACTTGAAGTGTATGATGAGGAGGCTTCGGATTCGGACGGATGGGTGGACGCCGTGGCGGACGAAGCAGATCCTTATGACGAAACAGATGACGCTTTATCTTTCACGGACGAAGCGGATTACTCTGAAGCCGGCGCAGAGGTTGAAGAAGCCGAGGAAATTGACGCCGCTGATGATTCCATGTCCGAAGCGGAGAGTTTCCCGGAAGAAGCGGACGACGTGAAGGAGAACGTTCTCCCTCAAAATGACGACGAGATGGAGGCTGAAACCGATGCGGAGGGAGATGGTCTTCTTACCGGAGACGGCGATGATCTTCCTTACGGTGAATTCGAAAATGGCGTACACTGGGATCTCACCGGCGGCAAACTGACCGTCAGCGGTACCGGGCCGATGGAAGATTTTTACAACAGCTGGACTCCGTGGGCTGCTTATGCATATAATCACGATATTGACATCACAAGTGCGGAAGTATTAAGCGGCGTAACAACTGTCGGAAACCATTTCTTCGACGGACTTGACAAGCTCACGTCCGTAGTACTACCGGACACGATACGGACAATCGGAAAATATGCTTTCTACGGATGTCATAATCTTGCTGTCCCGAAGCTGCCTGCCGGACTCCGTGATATAGATGACTATGCGTTTGGTGAGTGCGGGGAGTTTGTCAGTATAGAACTGCCGGAGGGACTTGAGCGAATAGGATACTATGCTTTTTACTGTGCGGTGAATCTTTCCCATGTCTCACTGCCGGCATCCCTTAATAAACTGGAACCGGGTGCATTCGATAATACGCTGCTCACCACGGTCGGCCCGGCCGGCGGCGGTTATTGTCTGGAATTGCCGTGGGGTGAAGGTCTTGAGATTCCGGAAGGAATCTTTTTCAGTGACGGCAGTGCCCTGTGGACGGAGCATTATGCGCCCTTTGAATCGATTGTTTTCCCTGACGGGATCACCACCTTGCCAGACGGAATTTGTCAGTATTCAACCCGCCTTAAGGAAATCATACTTTCAGACAGTATCACCGTCATTAAAGCCGGGGCCTTTCGTGAGTGCCATGAACTTGAAGAAGTAGACTTCTCCGAAAACCTGAATCTTGAGCTCATCGAAGATGGGATCTTCGACGGAGACATAGCTCTTGAACGTGTTTTCCTTCCCGACCAGGTACAGATCGGCACCAGCCTATTTAGCCGCTGTCAGTCACTGATCCAGGTACATTTGCCGGATTCTCTCACAATCCTTCCTGATGATACATTTGAAGATTGTAATTCACTTCTGAACGATTCCTTCGAGTGGCCTTCGGGATTGATGACCATAGGCTGTGAAGCATTTGAGGGCTGTGCATCTCTTGACAATCTGACCATTCCCGACAAGGTTACGAAGATTGAAAGCTATGCTTTCAGGGATTGCACCGGCCTTACGAGGGTATATATTCCCGAATCTGTCACTTCGATCGGATACAGGATCTTTACCGGCTGTACATCCTTAAGAAGCGCAAGCTATGCCGGTGACACAGGCAGCACGCAGGGAATTGTCTACGAGTGGAAGAAGAGCATTCCCGAATATGCCTTCAGTGATTCTTCCATTCTGAGAGTCTCTTTTCCTGAGACGATGGAGGTTATCGGTGACGGAGCATTTTCCGAGTGCAGCGATCTCGCGAAGGTGATTCTGCCGGAGAAGGTTACAATCATCGGCTTCAGTGCTTTTTCCAATTGTAAGTCACTGGAACGGATTCATCTGCCCAGGGGATTAAAAGAGGTGAACACGAGCGCTTTTTCATCCTGCGATTCACTGACACACATCAGCTTCAGGGGAGATGCACCGCAGTTCTATGGAGGCATCTTCAACTATGACCATATTACAGCCTTCTATCCCGGGACAAATCCTACATGGACGGAAAAGGTCCGTGATACAGCAGCCGCTGAGGATGATGTGAACTGGAAGCCTGCCGGCATCGCCGGGGATTATGATCTGAGCCGTGAGCGGGAGGCGACACTCAACTATGCGGGAACTGTGCACGCACGCTTCTACCTTGTAGATGAAAACGGCGACGTAATGCCGGACGTTCGCTTCCGCTATACCCGTACCTGCAACGGTATCATGGAACAGTTCGACAATAATGAACTCGTAACGGAGGAAGACGGGAGTTTTGTCTTTTCTTCTCCATATCTGGACAGCGGGAACGGCGAATGTGAGGTTGTCTTCGAAAACTTTGAACTCCTTTCTGACGAAGAAACTGCTCTGGAAGAGGGCCTTTCCTTTACCCTCAATATAACGGTGGAACCGCTCCTTTATACAGAAAGCTGGAGTACCGCGCTCGGTATGGGCGGAGCCCTTTTCGACTTTGCAAAAGGAAATGCCTCCAACAGCGCGAAAATTGAGCTCGAGCATCGCGCGGGCGGGGGAAACAACCTGAAACTGTCTATAACCCTGACAGAGGGCCTGGCTGCAGAGATCTCCGCGGAATGCGGGAAAATCAAGGACAGCACAGGAATGCTTTCCGTGACCTTCGGAAAGGGATCGCGTTCTGCAGGAGATGATTTCAGTAAAACGTTTAGTACTACCATAACAGGTTACAATTCCGGAAACAGGACGCATCAGGAGATCGTGATGAATTTTCTCGGTCTGATGATCCTTGCAGATACTCTGGCTATGCCCATGGCATCGGACGGATTTTTCTGCGGCTCCCTTGTCAGAAAGGCGCTTGCGAAGAAACTATCTGAGGGACTGGAGGTTTCGTTTGACAAGAAGGGGGAATCGGTCAAAGTCAAGGTCAACAATTCCTTTACCGTTGTTTCACTAAAAGAAAAAGCCTCCGGCGCTGTTTTCGGCTCTTTGAAGCTCGGAGAGGTCAGCGGGGAAACAACGTACAGTCATTCTGTGGAAGAAAATGAATCGGATGGAAAAATTACCTTCAGCAGCGGACTCAAAAGCGAAAATTTCTTCTCCGCAATCAGCGGACTGACAATGGGACTCGCAGGCGTAAAGGGGCTTTATGGCATGCATGAGGTAAACAACCTCAGTGCGTCCGCGGATTCTTCCGGCGTGGTGAGGATCAGCTGCTGCGAGTACAACAGCGGCCTGAGGGATGTGGTGGGCTGCGACGAAGTTCTGAAATACAGGAGTTTTTCCGCCTCGGATAAATCAGCTTCTGAAATTAAAGAGCACAGCGCTGTGCACAGGAATCTTCTTCTGGGAGATGTGAATCTGCTTAAGAAAGAGGATTGGGAGAAAGCGGCGGAGGCATTCGCCAAGTCATCGGAAACTGTTTCCTGGACGGACAATGAAAGCATGTCCAACAGCTACAGCTTCAGTCCGGGACTCTCGATTGTTGACGGAAAACTGTCAGGGAATCTGAAATTCTCGTTTACACATGAGATTTCCACTAAATCGGCAGAAGGCGTTTACAGAAACGGAGTGGAGCTGATCACTGCGGATTCATCTACGACAGTGCAGAGATATGTCAATTTTGACAACAGCGGGACCGATCTGGCCGGTGTCATCCTGACAGCGCCGCTGAACATGCTTGAATCGTCTCTCTCATCAGCCATATCGACGGTCACGCACTCCTTCGGGCAGATAGTGACTCATACAGGCGCTGCTGTCAAAACGAGTGTCGTAGCCGGAGAAAACTTTTTTGTCTCTCTGATCGGTCTCAATAACGGAACGAGGAAATCCACTTCACCGATGCGTATCCTCACATTCGCTGATCCCGATGAGGACGAAGCCGCATCGCTCGTGGGAAACGGCGCCGAAGAGGGCGTTGAAGCCGTGACTGTAGGCGAAGCATTCCGAGTGATGATTACGAATGAAGACGGAAATCCTGTAGAAGAGATTCCGGATGAAGCAGAGGCTGAGCTGTCCCTTCCGTATAAAACCACTGATCTTACGGCAGCGGACGCGGATGCTGCGGAGATTGCCATTTACAGGCTGGATGAAGAATCCGGCTGCTATAGGTATATCGGGGGAACCGTGGATACCACACAGCAGCTGGTAAGGGCAGGTATCTCGGAAGGAGGCGAGTATCTGCTGGCTGTTCACGGTGCGGGGGCGAGTGTGACTGACGTCACCGTCCGGGAATCCAGGCTGACAGCCGTTGTCAGGGCCTTTACCGGCATTTCTTCCATCGATCTCTATATGGACGGCACGCTGAATCAGAGATGGGATTGGATGGATTATGACAGGGAGACCGGCGATTTGTCGGCGTGGCTAAGCGATACGGACAGCGGCGAGCATACAATCGTCTTCCGGGTGACGGACGGAACCGGCAATGTGAGTGATATCCCTTATACTTTTAAGCAGTATGAGTGGCCGAAAATCCAGAATTTAACCTGTGATCAGACCTGCTGGCCGGGAGAGGATATCCTACTGACCGCAGAAGTGAATACCGGGGGAGCGCCTGATGAGGAAACTGGCGTATATGCACAGATCGAACTCAGAAACGGGGAAGAAACTGCAAGCGACCGCTGCGACTTTGTGAGAAACGGTGATGTATGGACGGCTGCATACCATTTCCCGGCCGGATTCTCGGGAGCTGAGTTCAGGGCTCACGTTGAAACACCCGCCGGATACAGTGAGTCTTACGCTAAACGGTGTTCTCTCAGTCCTGTATTAAGGTTTGAGATGGACGGCATGAACATCAGCTTCGACTTAAGAAACGGAAAAATCACATCTATTGAGACCAACAATGAGATCATAACGATTCCGGATCAGATTCGCGGACACACGGTGACAGGGATCGGAGCAGAAGCGGCGGACGGACTCCGGAATCTCAGGGAACTGGTCATTCCGGCAAGTGTGAAAAACATTGGAATGAGAGCTTTTCGGAATTGCGGAAACCTGTCGAAACTGACTCTTTCAGAGGGGCTGGAGACCGTCGGCATGAGTGCTTTTTCGGATTGCCCGAAACTGAAATCCGTGACGATCCCGTCGTCCGTGAAAACGATCGGGCAGGAGGCCTTCGGGTATGTGAATGATGAGACCGTAAGTGACTTTACCATCAGTGCTGCGGCCGGAAGCGCAGGCGCGCAATACTACGCCGCTTACGAGGAAGAGCGCGGATCCGGCGGAGAGAATCCTGACAATCCGGGTGATGATCCGGGGGATGATCCGGGCCATCAGCAAGGCGGAAATTCGGGAACCAACACGGGCGGCAATCCGGGCGGCAGCAGCGGGAATAATCCGGGGTCCGGTACAGGCGGCAATCCGGGCGGCAGCAGCGGGAGCAATCCGGGAACCGGTACAGGCGGCAATCCGGGCGGTAACGGGAAGGCCGTAAACAAGGGTCCCGGTTCTCTGTCCGCTTATTCTAAGACAATTACAGCGATAAAGGCCGACAAGGATATTCCGGGCTCCGAGTTTAAGGGGCTTATGCTGAAGGCGAAGAAGTGGTCGAAGAACTCCGTGACGCTTTCCTGGGTAACCGTGTCAGGCGCTAAGACTTATGCAGTATTTGGCGCTCCTACCGGGCAGTACTTTGCAATGCTTGACGAAGTAACCGGCCTTACTTACACAGCTTCAGCGGCTGCCGGAAAGTACTACAAATATATGGTGCTCGCCCTGGACGGCAATAAGCAGGTAGTATCCGTTTCCAAGACCGTATTCGCATCGACGAAGGGTGGAAAGAGCGGGAATATCAAGAGTATCAAGGTCACTCCGAAAAAGGTCAGTCTGAAGATAAAGAAATCTAAAAAGCTGAAGGCCTCACTGATCAAGGAGAAGGGACGAAAAGTAAAGAATTACCGCAAGGTGAAATATGAGTCATCGGATCCTTCCATTGCGACTGTTTCCTCTTCCGGCAAAATTAAGGCGAAGAAGAAAGGGAAGTGTACGATTTATGCGTATACCCAGACCGGGAACTGCGTGAAGATAAAAGTTTCGGTGAATGGAAAGAAATAAGATCTTCCTGAAGCCGGTGAAAGAGAATCATCAGACGGTTCTGCGGGTTCAGGCTTAAAAGAAAACGGGATGGCGTAAGCCATCCCGTTTAACTATGCTATGTCTTTTGATCAGTTCCAGACAAACCAGAGGAACAGGTAACCGACAGTGACGGCTGTCAGTGTAAAAGGAACGGAGATCCGCATGAAGTCCTTGTTTGCAACTTCGCAGTTGTTCTTGCGGAGAATACCGATTCCCGTGATGTT
>CADCPK010000363.1 GCA_902803215.1 uncultured Lachnospiraceae bacterium | reverse complement strand
TGTCCTTTTCGGTCATATGCCTGCCTGTTCGAAAGCTCGGCACCAGATGCACCTTGGCAAGTTCGACCTCTGTCATATTGATGACCATTTTCTTTTCCTGCTTCGGCGGAGCAGTCGGCACCGCCTTCTTTTTCTTTTTACTCATGCTTTCACTCTCTTTCATACGCAGTGACAATTCACGATTTTAACCCCACGGGATTATTTGGCCGCCAATGGCAATGATAGCATATTAGTAACCCGGTTTCTATCCGTATCTCACAAAAAACAGCCCTCCCAGCTTCTTCAGCCAAGAGGGTATCACTCATCAATGCTATTCCTATAGCTCTGTTCCATCCTTGAATGTTACTTTAATCTGGCCGTCACGATGTACAGTAAGGTGATCAACAGTTTTCCGGAATAGTTCTTCATCGAATTCGTTGATCGGTTCAGCCTTTTCCTTGATCTGATTTTGTAGCAATTCCATGAATTCCTCTGCCTTCATCTTTCGGAGTCTCTTTTCATAGATTTCACCTTTGACTATTTCTAGTGCCGCCATTTTCTTTTCAAGCTTATCAAAAAGTCTATCATATTCTCTTTGGTATTCTTCTTGATCCAGAGCTTGCGCTGCGTTTTTTCTGATCAGGGAATCGATGCTATTCTGAATCTTATCCTTCGAAGTTTCCAATTGATCTCGTCTTTCTTCCAATGAATCTGTGCTAAACACCGTTCCATGGATTTGTTCAAACGTTTCAACAATCCGATCACGTCGTGCAAACAGAATGTTCATTTTCTTTATAACAGCTTCCTTCAATTCCTCTTCTGTTTTGTGTGGAGTCTGACAAAATGACCGCTTTTCTTGATCCGCTGTATCACGATCCATGATCTCTTGATCTGCAGTCTCTTTTTCTTCAAGGCCTTTATGTCGCTTTCCATATTTGTCATTGCACTGGTAGATAACCTTACGATATTTGTCAGTTGAATTCCACACCTTTGGTCCATAGTAACCTCCGCAGTCCCCGCATATTACTTTGCCGGAGAATAGCCTTCCTGAGCCTTTCTTTTTTCTCTTCATCTCCATCTGGACGAAATCGAAAACTACAGGATCTATAATTGCCTCATGGCTGTTCTTCACGTAAAACTGTTGTAACTCTCCTTGATTCTTTACATACTTCTTTGTCAAGAAATCTTCAGTATATCCCTTTTGTAAGAGCGCATCCCCCTTGTACTTTTCGTTCGTAAGTATACTTCTGACCGTCCCCGGATGCCATGTTTTTCTTCCCATCGGGCTCTTGTATCCAAGCTCCTGGAGCATCCTTGCGATCTTAGTAGGGTTATTTCCTTCAAGGAACAGGCCGTATATTTTTCTCACAACCTTCGCTTCTTCTTCATTAACAACCAGCGTTCCGTCCGGTCCCTTTTCATAACCAAGGAATGTTGAGTATGCCACTGAGAATTTCCCGTCTGAGAATTGTTTTCTTCTTCCCCATGCCGTGTTCTCTGATATGCTCCGGCTCTCCTCCTGGGCCAGTGAGGACATGATCGTGATGAGAAGTTCTCCCTTCGAATCGAATGTCCAGATATTCTCCTTTTCAAAATATATCTCGACGTCATATTCTTTCAATTCTCTGATCGTAGTGAGTGAGTCAACTGTATTTCTCGCAAAACGGCTAACTGATTTAGTGATTATGAGGTCAATCTTTCCGGCTTTTGCGTCCGCGATCATATTCCGAAATCCATCACGTTTTTTCACAGATGTACCCGTAATCCCCTCATCTGTATAAACATCAACAAATTCCCAATCAGCTCTGGCGCCGATATACTTTGTGTAGTAGTCTATCTGTGCTTCATACGAGGTGAATTGTTCCTCCAGATCTGTTGAAACTCTGGCATACGCGGCCACCCTTCTTCGGGACCCAATGCCTCCCTGATAATCAAAGAGTCGTTTAGTTTGTGGAATCGGTATGATCTCTTTCTGCATTTTCAGTTCCTCCCGCATTGTCAACCTCTCCTCCATCACGTCTGTAGATAATTCGAATACTCTGATCCGGTTTAACGATTACCTTCTCGACGATTTCTCGAAACAGCGCCTCATCGAAACTGTCTGTACCCATGGCCTCAGAAACCTTCATTTTCAATTCTTCCTCTGGGGTTCTCTTCGCGCTGCAATCCTTATAATGTATTACTCCTCGGCATTTCCAGAATGCTTTTTTTCGATCGCCATTGTTGTAACACTTATTGAAATGCCTGCCACAGATTCCGCACTCAATTTTCCCTGAAAAGCATGAGATCTGAAAACCCTTTCTTTCGTGTCCTCCGATATACTTTCTGCTTGTCATGATCCGGTGCACTTCATCGTAGACAGCCTGATCAATGATCGCCGGGATACTGTTTTTCACAAGATAGCGAGGAAATTCTCCAGTATTCTTGACCCGTCGATGCTTTTGTGGATGTTGGTAGTATTTCTGAAGTATCTCATTTCCAGTGTACCGCTCCTGGTTTAAGATGTACTCTACCGAAGAAATCGTATGCTGCTTCCCATTTCTCCTGAGAAGTCCTTCCCTATTTAACTGCTCTGCAACATCCTTTGCTGAGAAAAGCTCCAGATATAAATTGAAGGCCCGTCTTACGACTTTGGCCTCCTCTTCAACGATTTCCGCTTCTCCATTTTCCCATGTGTACCCGAACAGCTTTCGTGAAAACGCTTCTCCTTCTTTGAACTTCCTCTGTATTGTCCACCTGATATTTTGACTTAAGTTCTCACTTTCTGCCTGCGCAAACGATGCCAAAAGCGTCATCAAGAACTCTCCATCTGCGGTAAATGTATTTATTTTCTCCCGCTCAAATCGAACCTCAATACCCCTCCTCTTTAACTCCCTGACCGTTTCCAGAAGATCAACCGTATTTCGTGCAAAACGGCTGATTGATTTGGTGAGAATGATATCGATCTTCCCTTCCCAGCATGCTTTTAGCATCTGTTGAAATCCCTCACGATTGCTGGTTCTCGCTGATATACCATCGTCTGAAAAAACGCCGGCATATTCCCATCCTGGGGTGGACTGGATCAATGAACTATAGTAACTCACTTGAGTAGCGAGAGAATGTTGCTGCTTCTCCATGCTTGTTGAAACCCTGCAATAGGCCGCTACACGTTTTCTTTTTTGATATTTCGGTCTGGCTTTCACTGCGACAACTTCCATGGTTTCCTCCTGGGTTTAAAAGCTTTCCGTTTCTATCAAGTACAGGAATTACCCTGCATACTTTTGTTGATAGATTAATCACTCAACAGCGGCTAATAGTCAAGCAGAAATGCGCTTATAACCGGATTATAATTCACGAGAAGAAGGTCCCTCACAGCCTTGAACTCGTCATCCGTATAACACCCCGCACCTCGGAAGTTTTCAGCAATTATCTTTGAAAAGCAATAGTTGATCTCACCTTCCATAACTGCAGTATACTGTTCGATCTCAGATAGTTTTTGTACGCTTTCCTTCACGGAATCTATCCTATTCTGCCGGACTTCTTTAATCCTGTTTTTCATCAAATCGAACACCCCCAAACCTGTATGCCATATAACAGTCTATAGAACAGTATTTGCTGTCATTCCGAGAGTTATAAAACACTTTACCGCAGCATTTACAGATATGCTTTCTTGATGATTTCATAGTCTCTGGATGACTCCGCCAATACGCAGTTCTGCATTTATCTGAACAAAACCTTTTTCTTCTTCCATGCTTTGGCTGCTCAATAAAGGCGCCACAGTTTAGACAGCTATGGTTGTCTGAGGAAACCGATCCTCGTATTGACTCAGCAGTCCCTAAATCGTTGGGATCTCCGTCATCAATACTCTCTTCGGTCCTTTTGCAGAATGCTTTGATCGTATTCACTGATAGATCCATCTCCGCCGCGATTCTTTTATACCCAGCCCCACTGTTTCGAAGTTGTTTGATTCTGATCTTCTCATCCTCTGTCATCTCCCTCACCACCTTTTTCGCAATAAAAAAAGCAGGCTGGAATTCCTGCTTTGCATTCTATTTTCAGTTATGAAATAATGTTGACCACACGGCTTTTGCCGTTTATACTTTTACGTACAGCAGAGCTTCTGCAGGCTTTTTCCCGTAGAGTCTACGGATGCTCTGCATTATCCTAGACCTCAAGGGTGAGCATGGTCAACCATTGACGTTATTAGGACACGATCCTGTAGAGAACGTCGCCCCCGTGCCGACACCCTTGTTTTTATTTGCATAAGAACTGTTTATTACTTCAACCACCGGGTGGCACGGATCACGAAGATCCCTCCTGCGAATGTGAGAAATGGGATACTTAGAAACAATACAGCGATCAAATCGATTTCTGGAATAATCACGATCAAGAAAATGAAAAGACCTACTGACATTAGTTCAATTAGAATGCCTAACACAACAAAAACATAACACCAGCCGGCCCATATTGGCTTGGGTTCTACCAATGGCAGCCCTTCTGATGGCATTTCGATTGTCTGTTCTATCGCTTGATCTGGTATTGAATGCGCCGATCTCTGTTGTTCCATGGCTCACATTATCCCATTGATTCCCCAAATTATCAAGAAACGATTCTCATACGCAACTATAAGAAAAACCACCTCCGAAGAGATGGTCATTGTAATCTTGTTGTACCGTACAACCTCACTTAGCGATTCTGTTTTTCAATCACAAGTCTGGCGAAATCATCGAAGGAATAAGTATCCTTGTCGTAATCTGCATCTACCTTATTGAAAAAGCAAGAGGGGATCTCATTATCCTTCAGATTGTCCGCAATGCAAGGCGCGCACCCTCTTTCATGGTTTGTCGGATGAAGTGGGCAATCGTGGTCATCGCATGTGCAGAATTTGCTTAGGTTCTCCATAATTATTCCTCTTCTGTTTTACGGCTCACGTTATCGTATTTGCCGTATTTATCGTAGTATTCTTCATCGTTTGAGGTGCCCTTCTTTCTGAACAGCTCTTTGAAGAAACTACCACTGTTCTTCACGCTCTCTTCCGTCGGTGCTGATCCTGTCACATCCTGCGGAAGCTCTCCGAGGGCGCCGATTAAGTCTTTTCCCATTTATAGCACTCC
>CADCPK010000362.1 GCA_902803215.1 uncultured Lachnospiraceae bacterium | reverse complement strand
GGGACGTTTCTCAATGACTCATTTTCCCCGGAAAAAATGAGTCATTGAGAAACGTCCCCAATTACTCATTGAGATACGTCCCCATATGTTCTGTATATTCTGATCAATCAGTCTTTCTTTCTCTGTGCCTTGATCTCTTCCAGCTCGTCAAAGATGACTTCGTTCAGAACCTTAATATATGTTCCCTTCATACCTGACGAGCGTGATTCGATTACTCCGGCGCTCTCAAACTTGCGGAGCGCATTTACGATGACGGAACGGGTGATGCCTACTCTGTCCGCAATTTTGCTGGCGACCAGTATGCCTTCGGGGCCGTCCAGCTCATCAAAGATGTGGATGATGGCTTCGAGTTCCGAGAAGGAAAGGGTATTGAATGCGGATTTGACCACCTGCTGTTTGCGGTCTTCCTCGGCATTTTCCTCGTGTACCGCGCGCATCATTTCCAGCCCGACCACTGTTGTGCCGTATTCGCTCACGATGATATCTTCTATATCATATGGGCTGTCTTTTCTGTACATAAAAACGGTGCCGAGTCTCTCACCGCCGATATCGATGGGATTGATGATCCCCTGATACCCGGTATCGATGCCTTCAAAGCCCAGAGTCTGCAGATTTACGTTCTCCTTGGTAGAAAGAACGCCCAGGAAACGCTCGTTGAGCAGCGGATCGACGTGGCTTCCCACCTTGTCATCGATCATCTGCGTGAGCTCTTCCACCCCGGGGCAAAGGCTTACGCCAAGAACCTTACCTTTTTTGCTGATCACAAGGATATTGGAACTGAGGGTCTCCATCAGTACCTGACAGATGTCGTTGAAGACGACTTTGCTGGAGCTGGTATTGTGGAGAAGTTTATTGATCTTGCGGGTTTTATCCAGTAGTTGAACGCTCATTATGTCCTCCTTTCGGTGCTGCTGTTACAATACTTTACAAAAGATCGCTATGATATAGATAGAAGTGCGTCGCAGTGTCAATGGTTCAAGGTAACCGGCAGACCAATTTGGAGGCTGTCGGTTGAATATTCAGTATTTGTTTGTTGAAATCTAGATATATCTCAGTTTACATGCAAATTTAATTCTTTTCAAGCTAAATTTTGCTTTTTCTGAAAATATTATGGAGGTATACATATTATGCCACAACTTTGAAGGGCGGAGAAACAATGGAACAGGGGACGGTTCCTCGTTCCACCCAATTCTATACCGGAATAACTCCCGTGTATATCTGGGTGGAACGAGGAACCGTCCCCTGTTCCATTTCCGTTGTTTCACTGTTTCTCCGAATACCCGCAGGTCTTCTCGCTGCACACGAGCTTGCCCCCGCGTTCGGTCATATAGCTGCCGCATTTCGGGCAGCGTTTGTCGGAAGGCTTCTGCCATGACATGAAGTCACATTCCGAGTTGATACATCCATAGAATCTTCTGCCCTTCTTTGTCTGGCGGATGACGACATCCTGACCGCACTTCGGGCAGGACACGCCGGTCTTCTCATAGTAGGGCATTGTGTTTTTGCATTCCGGGAAGCCCGGGCAGGCAAGAAATCTGCCGTGGGGGCCGTACTTGATAACCATGTTCCGGCCGCAGTTCTCGCAGACCACATCGGTCACTTCATCGCCGACATCGACCTTCTCGAGCTGTCCTTCGGCCTCGTCCACGCTCTTCTTAAGGTCGGGATAGAAGTTACGTACCACAGTCTTCCACTGCACCGTTCCCTCTTCCACACAGTCCAGAAGACCTTCCATCGTCGCGGTAAAGTTTACGTCAACGATCGACGGGAACGACTGTTTCATGATATTGTTGACCACCTCGCCCAGCTCGGTGACATACAGATTCTTCTGCTCTTTCGAAATATACCTTCTGCTGATGATCGTGGTAATCGTAGGAGCATAAGTGCTGGGGCGTCCGATGCCCAGTTCTTCCATGGTCTTTACCAGCGAAGCCTCGGTATAGTGTGCGGGAGGCTGTGTAAAGTGCTGCTCCGGTTTAAGTTCAGGTACTTCCAGTGCCATTCCTTCCTGCAGACGTGCGGAAAGAACGTTATCTTTTATTTTATCTTCATCGGCCGTATACACCGACATAAAGCCATCAAACACGATTCTTGATGCAGAAACGGTAAACAGATACTCACCCGCACCGATATGCACCGACGTAGTCTCGTAGCGTGCAGGCGCCATTCTGCTGGCTGTGAAGCGTTTCCAGATGAGCTGATACAGCCTGAACTGGTCTCTGGAAAGCGAATCCTTCATTGCAGCCGGCGTACGCATGATATCGGTAGGACGAATAGCCTCGTGTGCATCCTGGATCTTCTGTCCGTTTTTGGACGATTTCTCCGATTTTGAAACGTAGCTCTCGCCGTACTGTTCTCCAATGTACTCCCTTGCCGCCGCATCAGCCTCTTCGGAGATACGCGTGGAATCGGTACGCAGGTAGGTGATGATACCGACGGTACCGTTGCCTTTGATATCGACACCTTCATAGAGCTGCTGTGCGATACGCATGGTCTTCTGCGTGGAGAAATTGAGCACCTTGGAGGCTTCCTGCTGAAGCGTACTGGTGGTAAAGGGAAGCGGCGCGGTGCGGGTTCTCTCTCCCGTCTTCACTTCGGTGATCTCGTAGGTCTGCCCTTCAAGCTCCTTTACCAGACGATTCATCTCCTCCTCGGAGTGGATCTCGATTTTTTCTCCTTCTTTTCCATAGAAGCGGGCGATCAGCGGCTTCTTCTCTCCTTTTACAGAAAAGCTGCCCTCGAGCGTCCAGTATTCTTCGGGGATGAAAGCATTGATCTCATCCTCACGGTCGCAGATGATGCGCAGGGCTACGGACTGGACACGGCCCGCCGAAAGGCCTCTCTTCACTTTTGCCCACAGAAGCGGGCTGATCGTGTATCCCACCATACGGTCAAGCATACGTCTGGCCTGCTGTGCGTCCACCAGATTCATGTCGATGTCGCGCGCCTGCTTGATTGATGCCTTGACTGCGGTTTTTGTGATCTCGTTAAATGTGATCCTGTGCATCTTTGAAGGATCTTCCTTAAGTGCCTGCTGCAGATGCCAGGAAATTGCTTCTCCTTCACGGTCAGGGTCGGTTGCCAGATATATCTTGTCCGCTTTTTTTGCCTCTTTGCGGAGCGCAGACAAAAGATCTCCCTTTCCTCTGATCGTTATATACTTAGGCTCATAATCGTTTTCCACATCGATGCCGAACTGGCTTTTGGGGAAATCCCGCACATGTCCGTTCGATGCGGCCACTTCATAATTTGAGCCGAGAAATTTCTTAATCGTCTTTACCTTTGCAGGTGACTCAACGATCACCAGATTTTTTGCCATGTTACCTCTCCTGTCGATCAGCCGGATATTTATATAAACGTATTCCGTCACTGTCTGATATAATAGTGTTTTCCCACCTCTCGTGCAAGGCCCATCAGCGTAAGCTCTACAAGTCCGCTGCTCACCTTCCGGGCATCCAATCCGCTTTTTCTCACGATGGTGTCAAAAGCAACCGGGCGGGAATCTAGGTAACTATACAACAATTTCAAATCTGATGCAAGAGTCAACAACGTTTTTTTGTTCATTGTTTGTTCATTGTTTTCCTGCGACTCCATCCCCCACTCTCCCAGAAGAACTTCCGGGCAGTAGGCGATACCCGCGCCGTCGAAGATCAGCTTGTTGCATCCCCTGCTCAGACTGTCCGTCACCGCGCCCGGAACCGCGTAAATCGCCTTGCCCTGCTCCAAAGCGCACTCCGCGGTGATCAGGGAGCCGCTCTTCTCGCGGGCCTCGACAATGAGTACCACATCGGAAAGTGCACTGATAATGCGGTTTCGTGCAGGAAAACGGAAAGCCATCGGCGGGGTGCCCGGTTCGTACTCTGTCAGTATTCCCCCGCCCTCCCTGAGGATCCGTTCGTACAGATTTCTGTTGGAGGAAGGATAACAGATATCTGCGCCGCTGCCCAGTACGGCAAAAGTTGGTGTGCTTCCTTCCAGCGCCCCTTTATGCGCTTCGGAATCGATACCCGAGGCCAGACCGCTGATCACCTGTATGCCGTTGTTGCTCATCACCTGTGCGTAGCGGAAGGCCTGGATGCGTCCGTAGGCACTGCACGCCCGTGCTCCGACTACAGCCATAGAGGGGGCTTTGTCGTCGGGCAGATTTCCGATATAATAAAGCTGCGCAGGCATATTCGGCAGATTTTTCATTCGATTCGGATAAAGCGGATCGCCTTTTTTAACGCAGTGTATCTCGTAAGGAATTCTTTCCATATAATATGTCCTCCGTCAGCTGTTCACGCCCAGTATTTACGGTCGAGCCCCCTGTACGAGAGGGCTTCGGCCAGGTGCTCGCATTCTATCCGGTCGCTGTGGTCGAGGTCTGCGATCGTTCTGCTCACCCGCAGCACACGGTGATACGACCTCATGCTGAGCTGCATCCTCTCAAATGCGGATTTGATCAGTTTTGACGCTTCCGGGGAGAGGACGCAGAATTCGTCCATCTGCTTTCCGTGAAGTTCCGAATTGCACAGGATCCCGTATCCTTCATACCGTTTTCTCTGCAGTTCCCGTGCGGCGACGACACGCTTTCGAATTTCCTCCGAGGTCTCCTGCGCTGCTTTGTCCTGCAGATCCTCGTAGGACGTTTCGGGGATGTCGGCGCACAAGTCGATCCTGTCCAGGAGAGGACGGCTGATCTTTCCAAGGTAATGATGGACCTCGGCCTGTGTACATTTACATTTTTCCATATTCGGATAGTAGCCGCAGGGGCATGGGTTCGTAGAAGCAACCAGCATAAAGTCAGCCGGAAAAGCATAGCTCCCGGATGCCCTGGAGATACAGATCATCTTTTCTTCGAGCGGTTGACGCATAATTTCAAGGGTATGGCGCGAGAATTCCGCGATCTCATCGAGAAAAAGGACGCCGCGATGGGCCAGAGTGATCTCACCGGGATGCGGAATGCGGCCGCCGCCGGCGAGTGATTGCGCAGTACTTGTATGATGCGGACTGCGAAAGGGTCGTATGCGGATCAGCGGATCACCCTCTGTGAGTAATCCGGCGATGCTGTAAATTTTGGTAAGCTCCAGACTCTCCTCGAAAGTAAGGGGAGGCATGATCGTCGGAATGCGCTTTGCGATCATCGTCTTTCCCACCCCGGGAGGTCCGATAAACAAGAGGTTATGAAACCCGGCCACGGCAATCTCGGCAGCTCTTTTTGCTCCTTCCTGCCCGTAGATCTCGGAGAAATCCAAATCCGGTTCCTTGTGAACCTCTTCCTGTTCATAATGATGTCTTTCGTGGGCGTACAGCTCGGGATCTCTGATAAAATCCATCGCTTCCCTCAGATCGGAAACGCCCAGCACAGTGATATCCTTGACGAGAGAAGCCTCCCGCAGGTTGCCTTCCGGGATGACACAGTAGCTGCATCCCAGCTCACGCGCCCGTATCACACGGGCCAGGACCCCCGAGATGGCCTGTACCTCACCCGACAAACTGAGTTCTCCCATGAACATACCGCCGTGCAGGTACTTCTCTTCGATCATCCCCGCTGCCGCCAGAATGGCGATGGCCACAGGAAGGTCGAACCCCGAAGACTCCTTTCGGATGTCGGCAGGTGCAAGGTTTACGGTGATCCGCTTCGGCGGCAGATAAATGCCCGTATTTCGAAGCGCCGTCCGGACTCTGTCCTGCGCTTCCTTGACCTGCGAAGCTGCATAGCCAACCATGATAAATGAGGGGAGACCGTCGCTCACATCCGCTTCGACCTCGATCGGAGTGACTTCCATCCCCCGGATCGCTGCTGTAAGAACACTGGCAAACAAAATATTTCCCTCCCTTACCTTATATTTTTATATGGTTATTATAAGCGTATAGGGGAAGAACTACAATATACCTTTCATCGCAAATTTCGACAAATGAAACAGGGGAAAACACACGGGGACGGTCCTTTTGTGTTTGAACACAAAAGGACCGTCCCCGTGTGTTTTCCCCTGCTTCACTCTTTCCCGCTCCAGCAATAAGTACAAAGCTTACACGGCTCGATCTCGATAGACTTCTCAAGATCGTCCAGCCTGTGGAACCGAAGCGAAGTAAAATTCAGCTCTCTGCGAATATCCTCGATCATCTCCTTATAATTGGCGGAGTCGGGATTGGCGTAGTCGAAAAGCGTGGCCTGATCCACATCGTCCCCTTCTCTCTTTGCGATGATCCGGCGTGTGATCAGATCCATCTCGGATTTTGAGCGTGAGAAGTTGAGGTATTTGCACCCGAACAGCAGCGGCGGGCATGCCGGTCTGATGTGCACTTCCTCGGCGCCGTTCCGATACAGGAATTCGGTGGTCTCGCGAAGCTGTGTGCCCCGGACGATCGAATCGTCGATCATCAGAAGGCTCTTGCCTTTGATCAGCTTGTGGACCGGCACCAGCTTCATCCTGGCAATCAGGTTTCGCTGACTCTGATGCGTGGGCATAAACGAACGCGGCCAGGTAGGTGTATATTTGATGAAAGGTCTGGCAAAAGGTACGCCGGACTCATTGGCATAACCGATCGCATGCGCGGTACCGGAATCGGGAACACCGGCAACCACGTCGGGATTGACAAAGCCCTTGTCGCGCTTGGCCAGCAGTTCGCCGCATTTGTACCTCATCGCCTCGACATTGACGCCTTCGTATGTGGAATTCGGATAACCGTAGTACACCCAGAGGAAGGAGCAGATGCGCGTCTTCTCCCCCGCGGGAGCAAGGATCTCGTACCCTTCGGCCGTCACTTTGACAATCTCGCCCGGCCCCAGCTCATGGGCATCCACATATCCCAGATTGACGTAGGCAAAACTCTCGAACGAAACGCAGTATGCATCTTCCTTCTTACCGATGATGAGAGGCGTCCTGCCCAGCCTGTCTCTGGCCGCCACAAGGCCCTCGGGCGTCATGACAAGGATCGTCATGGAGCCGTCGATCACTTCCTGCGCATAGCGGATACCTTCCGTAAGCGTCTCTTTCTGGTTGATCAGCGCCACGACCATCTCGGTCGGGTTTACGCCGCCTCCGCTCATCTCCAGAAAATGGGTGTGACCTTTGCTCAGCGCTCTCTCCATCAGCTCCTGCATGTTATTGATCTTACCCACCGTGGTGATGGCAAAGCTGCCAAGATGGGAATGAACAAGCAGCGGCTGCGGCTCGTAATCAGAAATACAGCCGATACCGATCTTTCCCTGCAGTTCCGATACATCGCGATCAAATTTGGTGCGGAAAGGGGAATTCTCGATATTATGAATTGCCCTGTCAAAGCCCTTCACTCGGTCGTACACTGCCATTCCGCCTCTGCGGGTGCCGAGGTGTGAATGATAATCGATGCCAAAAAACAGGTCCAGAACGCAGCTATACTTGGAAACTACTCCGAAAATTCCGCCCATTATATTCTCCTTTAAAATCGTACCTAAGATGTCTGTTCTTTTTCCGCCCACAAAGATAACATATTCTTTTTTGTTTGTAAACAGTAAATATTGTTACCGTTCGCAGCTCTAAAGCTGTAAGCAGTAACAAAATCAGCCTGTATAGTCGAACAGTGACATCTGATTGGACTCGGGAATGTCTCCGAAAATGCGCAGGTCGTCCATCAGTTCTATGACCGTCTTGCTCACTTTTGTCCTCTCGCGGAAGTCGTCCTTGGAAAGGAACGGCCCGTTTTTGGCTGCACTTTCAACCGCGTCGGCCGCCTTATCCCCCAGGCCCTCGATGGTATCCAGCGCCGGCATCAGACGGTCGTTTACGATCTGAAAGCGGTGTGCCCTGGCCTTATAAAGGTCGATCGGCTCGAAAGTAAAGCCTCGGGCATACATTTCCTGCACGATCTTCATATCCTTGAAAGTATCCTGTTCTTTCTTAGACGCGGCGTCTCCCTTTTTGCGGATCTCATCCATATAGTATTCCAGACGTTCCCGCCCCATACACATCAGCTCGTACGAAAAAGCCGTGGCCCTGATGCTGAAATACGCAGCATAATAGGCAAGCGGTTTGTAGATCTTGTACCACGCGATGCGATACGCCATCATAACGTAAGCCGCCGCGTGCGCCTTGGGGAACATATACTGGATCTGCTTGCAGGACCAGATATACCAGTCGGGCACGTTATTCTCGGTCATTATCTGCTCCCACTCAGGCAGAAGGCCTTTACCTTTTCGGACGCTCTCCATGATGGTGAAGGCCTGGCTGCTTTCCACACCCTTACGGATCAGATAGCCCATAATATCATCACGGGTACAGATTGCCGTGGAAATGGTCGCTTTCCCCTCGCTGATCAGCTTCTGCGCATTGCCCAGCCATACATTGGTGCCGTGGGAAAGGCCGGAAATACGGATCAGGTCGGAAAAGCAGGTCGGCTTTGCCTCCTGCACCATGCCGATAACAAAATCTGTGCCGAATTCGGGCACGCCCAGGCACCCCAGCGGACAGCCGCTGATATCTTCGGGCTTGATACCCAGAGCTTCGGTGCTCGCAAAAAGCGACATGACTTTTTTGTCGTCCAGCGGCACATCTTTGGCGTCGGTTCCTGTCAGATCCTCGAGCATTCTGATGATCGTAGGATCATCGTGTCCGAGAATGTCGAGTTTCAGAAGGTTGCCGTCGATAGAGTGATAGTCGAAATGTGTCGTAATGATATCCGAATTGACATCATTTGCCGGATGCTGTACGGGAGTAAATTTCTCGATCTCCTCACCGTAGGGAAGAACAACGATTCCTCCCGGATGCTGCCCTGTGGTCCTTCGAATGCCGGTACACCCCTGCACCAGGCGGTTGATCTCGCAGTAGCGCTTGTGCTGCCCTCTCTCTTCAAAGTAATTTTTGACATAACCGAAGGCTGTCTTCTC
>CADCPK010000361.1 GCA_902803215.1 uncultured Lachnospiraceae bacterium | reverse complement strand
CTGAACCAGCCCGGCATCTCGCTCTCGGCCACTCCGCACAGCTTGTTCAGAGGCTTACACTTACGCTTCGCACCGGAAGTCTCGCCATAACCGATGGAGATCACGCAAACTATCTTCTCATCCGGCCCGACCTCTGCCTTGCATTTGCTCTTTCCGTAAGTGCCTGCCACCCAGCAGGTATTGAGTCCCATTTGTTGGGCAGCCAAAACGATCTTCTGCCCATAATAACCGGCCGCTTCATCCAGATCATCCCTGTCCTTATTTCCCACCAGGGCGATATAATTCACAGCGTTAGTAAAACGTCCGTAATGCGCAAGCAACGTATCGAAGCACTCCGGATCATTGCACACCAGCTGTATATTGAGCCCGCTCTCTTCGTTGCATTCATCGATCAGTTTTTCCAGCTCTTTCCTGAGATCATCGGCAATCGGCAGATCCTTATACTGCCGTACACTGTGTCTTTCTTTAATAGCCTCTTTAATTGTCATGACCGTACCTCTCTGAATACTATTTGAGATAATAGAAAGTGGCCTCATATTTGCAGCAACGTGGATTTACCCGGTTAACGGGGATTACCGCATACAAAAGGAGACCATCTGAATATAGAATAATCAAAATCGACATGGATGTCAATCAGGAACAGCCCAAAATCCACCGATTAGTTTGCATGTTATTCGGAGGGTTTGACAAGTTAAGCCTTTGGTGGTAGGGTAATAAGAAAAACCGCGCACTAAGTATATAAGCCGGGAAATTATCCAATATAAGTAAGCCCCTTTCTTCAAGAGACACAGAGCTTTTAAAGTATGGACAGGAAACTTATATCGAAAAAAAGTTGACAGGATAAAACGATGAGTAATGTAAAAACAAAAGATGGCAAAATTGAATTAATGCGATTTCTGGCATGCCTTATGATCATGTCCGATCACATGGGGACATTAGGTCTTAAGAACCTTGAACGTCCATTTAGAGGTACATGGGTTTATGTGGAATTTTTCCTGATTCTGTCCGGTTTTTTCACCGCAAAACATTTTATAAACAGGACCTCAGGCGAAAACAAGATCGAGAATTCCGTCAAATATACAATAAATAAATTTAAGAGGTTTATGCCTTATACGATCGTAGCCGTACTTATTTTTTATATTGTGCTTTACGGTGATCTGATAACAACCATGTATTTTGAGAAGATACTGGAAAAATTCGGCGATATGCCGTTTGAAATGTTCTTGTTGTCAGCAGCAGGTACAAATGGTACCAAGCTCTATACCATATGGTTTTTTTCCGCCACTTTCCTGATGACGCCGTTCATCTGCATGATATGTCAGATAAAGAACAAATACATAAAGCTGCTTTTGGTCTTTTATCCGGCGGTGTTCTATTACCTGTACAGATCCCACAGCATAGGCTCGCACGATTATCCCAACCAGCTTATCCGTGCCTTCTGCGGTATGGCTTTAGGCGTTTTGGTTTTTCTGCTCACAGAATATCTGAACTCCTTATCGCTCTCGAAAAATTGGAAGATTCTTTTTACAATACTGACTCTTTTATGTTATGCACTGTTACTGTTTATCGGGTGGCGCAGCCTGCAGCCGATCAGCGTTGATCTCATTTGCTTTATCATCATCGTCACCCTGACTTTCAGCAAACACACCTATCTGCCGTCATGTTCGTATAAGCCGCTTCTTTATCTTGGCAAATTGAGCATGCCGATGTTTATCTGGCATCCGGTAATGGCAACTATTATCGTACAGTCACAGTCCATCGGAGACGATCAAGTGGCCTTAAAAGTCTGCGTGTATTATCTGTCAACGCTTATCATCTCTGCGCTCTCAATGCTGATATTCAGCCGTGCTCCGCGAAAGGCAGCATAACAACAAAGATGCCCGGGAAATTCCCGGGCATCTGCTATTTAAGCCATCTCTCTATCTTGTTCACACTTTATTCACGGTACCTGACACCATAAAATGGATTTTATGGTGTCAGGCACCGTTAACAAATTGTGAACATGTCCATATTTTGTTCATGGTGTCAGGTACCGTGAACAAAATGTGAACACACCATCAACCCCCACACATCTCCTCAATCCACTCTCTCCGCTTAATCGCCGCAAGCCAATCCTCGGGGATTGCGTCGTAGCCGTAGAAAAGACCGCCGAGGCCGCCGGCGACTGCGCCTACTGTGTCGGTGTCTTCGCCAAGGTTTACTGCCTTGAGAAGCGCGCTCTCAAAGCTGTCAGTGGTGATAAGCGACCAGACCGCGGCTTCCAGAGTGTCTACCACGTATCCGGAGCTTCTGATTCTGTCGACGGATGTTGCCGCAAATGCCGACAGGTCCCTCAGCCTGTCGTAGAAGTGCAGGTTCTCTTTGTCTGTCAGGAACAATTCATAGAACGCAAATCCCTGTGTCAAACCCTCCTGCAGCCGTTCCTTCAGCGAACCGTTTCCGGTCAGTATCTGATGGACCATGAAGAAGTACAGCCCGCACGCAATATTGGAACGAATGTGCGCATGTGTAAGACTGCCCACAGCATGAACCGTTTTGATTGCGTCGCTGTCAGTGAATTCTCCTTTGCTCTTCATTTCACTGCTGTAGATGCAGACCGGAAGTATCCTCATCAGGCTTCCGTTTCCGTTATTCCATTCCTGGTCACCGCCGCATTTCTTCGCGTTTCTGTCTCTTCTGTAGCGGTTTATCGCCTGCATGGTTCCGTTTCCGATATCGTAGGAGTAGCCATACGGAGTGAATTCACCCTCGTGTAGCCACTTCATAAAGTTTACCATGATATCATCAAGGTCCACGCCTTCTTTGCGGTTTATGCTTTCCAGAAGCGCGAGAGTCAGGCTGCTGTCATCAGTCCAGGAGCCCTCCGGAAGGTCAAATGTGCCATATCCACGCATCCCCGTAACCGGTTTTTTCGCGACCTCTTCTCTGGACATGAATTGAACCGGACAGCCGAGAGCATCGCCTGTAATGACACCCATGACACCGTTAAGCATGATATTTGTGTTTTTTGTCATTCTTATCATCTCCTTCATTCATTCTTTGTTTGTCTTATGAATGCATTATAGCACATGGCATTCTCAAGAAGGTCGCTTTCCGGGCGACGATGGAATGAGGGACGGTTCCTCGTTCCACATCGGAGTACATTGAGTCACTGAGCTACGGCACCATTTTCAGTGATCAAAGGATATCCGCTTTCATTCGCATATGTCTCCGCATAACTGCCGGGAACAGCTACAATTGAGAATGGATAATCTGAATTATTACCCGTAAGTTGCATAGTAATTATTTGACCGGGGAGGACTCCACCACACCTGTCAAATGCATCTTCCGCGGCAGCAAGACCCCCTCGATGATTTCGATGATTCATTATATTCCTGCTCGTATAGACGAAAACGGTACCTGACGCCACGTGGTATCAGGTACCGTTTCTTTAATCATTGTCCATCCAAAGTTCCGTCTACTTCATAATCCCATCCTTCCCACCCGGCCAGTTCCAGACGGTCTTCGTAGCCGTAGGCATCTCTGCAATGCAGTTTACGCGGCTCTCCTTCGATGGGATAGGGCACTTCTCTTGTATTGAAGCTTTCTACCATGGCAGTATATGTGTCTTTATCAATGTATTCTCCGTCGAGAGCATAAGCTTCTTCGGTAAGTACAAGCTCTTCAGTAGGGTTCTCCGGATTCCTTTTAGAAAGATTTGTAAATCCGTACAGATAGTGGATGTTTCCATCCTGATAGAAGATATAGCCATCCCAATCCGTCACGTAATTTACCATCCCTTTATAAGAATGATCATGCACTGTCCCATCGCGCAGCACCTCAATGCTATGGCCTGCGTTTCCGGGTTTTGCTCCGCAGTCCTGTGCGATCTGATATACTATTCCATCTCTTTTATCAAACAGCTTCCAGTGTATGCCATACCAGTCATCCTCGGACCATATAAGCATTTCCTCTTCGCCATCCTGGTCAAAATCAAAAAACCAGTCTTCCTTTTGGTCAAAAGTATGCTCTTCGGTATACGTAAACTGACCGTTATGAGAAAGGTCCGCAAATGGCCCAATAATCATCTTGACAAATTTATCGGTGCCCGTTGAGATAATGTCCTGATTCATATGGCAATGACCATACATCGCAAGATCAGCCAGCTCGACCTGAGCAGTG
>CADCPK010000360.1 GCA_902803215.1 uncultured Lachnospiraceae bacterium | reverse complement strand
GTACCGGATTTTTCATCGCTGTAAATACCCGCAAATTCCCACTCCTCGTTTGACTCGATAAACGCGGTGTAGTAGCTGACCTGCATTTCGAAGCTGTCCTCCTGGTTTTCAAGCAGAGTGGACACACGGCAGTACGCCGCCACGCGTTTCTTATGCAGATCCCTTTTCCTCGGGATACGGGTTATTTTCATACTGCCTCAGCCTCCTTTTTCTTCTGCTGCCTCTCAACCATCCTGCGATGCATCTGAGCCAGTTTTCTCGGATCATCCCTCTCCGTTACAGCTCCGGAAGAAACCGTAGTGACCACTCCGCACCGCCAGAACACCTTCATGATCCTGTCTCCGTCCGTATCCTTTCCAAGTGCCTTCATGCGCATGAGTTCTCTGGCGTTCATACTGTGCGTACCAAATTCGATATGGTCGATCAGGTCATCTACCCACCAGTAATCGATAGTTTCAAACACAGGAGTCTCCTTCTTCATGGAGAGGAGCAGCTTCGCTTCCTCCTTGTACTTCGGGTCTTTTCGTTTCTCCTTTACCGCATCCAGGTCAACGGTCTCATATGCCTCAAGCAGTGCGGCCTCCACGAGCCGGGACCGCATGACAAAATTACCACAGGGGTGTTCGCCCCGCTCACAGCACCATCCCTTGGAATGGTCCGTCTGGACCTCTACCGCCCTCTGGTAGAGAATGGAGCCGCAATACGGACAGCGAAGTTTCTGCCCCAGCGGATACTGGTTGCACTGCCCCATATCCAAATCGTCTTTGACTGATTTGACCCTTCGCATGGCGCGGATCAGCTGTACCCGTTCGAACTGCTTTCTGGGAACGATCCCTGTATGGTGGTTCTCGATGTAGAAGGATGGGATCTCGCTGCAGTCGTTTCTGAGCCGTTTGTGGCTTATGTGGTTCTCCGTCACGAATTTCTGCACCAGGAGATCTCCGATGTATCGCTCGTTCATGAGCAGGTTGCTTACTGCCGACCTGGTCCATTCTTCCGTATCTCCGGGGCTTTTGATCCCTTCATTACTCAGATACTCCATGATCTGTGAGATCGTCTTCCCTCGCTCATACATGGTGAACATCGTTTTCACGACCTTTGCCTGCTCCGGAACGATCTGATATTCTCCATTTTCGTTCTTCTCGTAGCCGTAGAGCCTGGACCATCTCGCTTCGCCTTCCTCAAAACGCTTACGGATACCCCACACAGTGTTTTCAGAAATGGATCTCGACTCTTCCTGTGCAAAAGCTGCAAGGATCGTCAGAAGGATCTCAGAGTACTTAAGCCTGGTGTCGATTCCCTCTTTTTCAAAGATGATGTGAACGCCGATGTTTCCGAGGTGCCGGACATAGGTCAGGCACTCGATCAGGTTCCTTGCGAACCGGCTGATAGACTTAGTAAGGATCAGGTTGATCTTTCCCGCGTCACAGTCTTCCATCATCCGCATGAACTCCGGCCGTTTCTGTGCGCTGGTGCCCGACACGCCTTCATCCGCGTAGATGCCGGCAAACTGCCATTCAGGGTTCAGCCCGATCATGGCCGTGTAGGTCTCGACCTGCCTGTCAAAGCTGGTTTTCTGCTCTTCCGTGTCGGTAGATACCCGGCAGTAAGCTGCTACCTTTAATTTTTCTCCCGTGATATCGGGAGCAGATGTCTTCGCATCCACAACGATTTTTCTTACCTTCGTCATTTTTGCCCTCCTTACTGATGCTTTCTGTCAGCTACCATATGGCCATAGATGAACGCACATAGCAAGTTATCCCTCAGTTTCTTTTTCAGGAGTTTTCACGCTAAAAAGAGAGCCTCCCGTCATCTGGAAAGCCCTCTCTTAATTCTTACTTCCTCCGTCAGCTGTGGGTACCTGTCCGGGTATTCTTCCATAATGTTTTCTCTCTGGCAGCAAGCTTCATCGCCCGTGTCATAATCTCATCCTCTTCTTCGCTGAACTTCGTCCTGTGTGCGCCTAAGATGACGTGATCCAAGAGCTCCTGGACCACGGCGTACAGCTCCTTGCTCACGATAGGCTCATGGTGTTCCTCAATCAAAAACTGATCCCTCTGGCCCCTGTTCTTCACCCGCTTTACCTGACCGTTTTCATCGATGATCGCCACTTCCTTATTTGCAAGATAATCTCCGATGTAATTCTCACTGCGCAATAGGTTTCCCAAAGGTCCCTGCTTCCAGATCCGGCCTGTTCCGTTCGCCTCTTCCATGCGGTTCATCTCAGCGAGGATCTCCGGGTATTTGTAGCACATCCCGGCCATGTAAAATGCTTTGCGGGCAACCTGCGCTTCCTTCGGCACGATCTCCCATTTGTGTTCCTTCCCAACGGAAACATAACCGTATCTCGGGACATTCCAGGGCTGCCCTTTTTCCAGGTGCTTACGCCTGCTCCAGCTCATGTTTGTGGAAATGGAGTTACTCTCTTCCTGTGCGATAGTTGCGAGAATACCCAGCATCAGCTCACCGCCCATCTTGTCAGTATCGATATTCTCCCTCTCAAACCGTATCGTGACCCCGATCTCCTTAAGGTGGCGGATCGTGTCCACACACTCCATCATGTTCCTTGCAAAACGGGAAATGCTCTTTGTCAGAATCAACTTCACCTTACCGGCTTCGCAGTCTTTGATCAAACGTTTCAGTTCCGTCCGTCCACTCATGTACCGTCCGCTTTTTCCATGGTCTCCATAGATCCCGACCAGTTCAAGTTTCGGATCTTCTTCGATCAGCTTCTCATAATAGGTACGCTGGACTTCGTAGGAGCCGTCCTGCGTATCCCTTTTCGTACTGACACGGCAATAGGCTGCTGTCGGTATCCGATTCATTTCCGTCATCTGTCATCCTCCTTCGTCTAATCTATCTTCTTTGGGGTAGTGTTATATAGCCGTAGAATCACCCACATAGCAAGCTATTTCCAGCTTCTTTTTCAGATGATTTAGCGCACCTTCACTATCCGTTAAATCGAAAAGCAGAAAAATAAAACGCACCGATAAGATTGCCTCCTACGGTGCGTTATATGCTGATAACCTCTTGTTATGATACCATCCAGAATGCCGCAAAATAGCACAAATTAAAGCGGTATGCTAATCATCAGCATTCAAAGTACGTTTTTTCCGGTATAAATCTGCTTTCCGGTATCATCAAATACGCTATAATCCGGATTATGATCTACACAGTTTTTTGCCATATCCAAAGACTTGAACAGTCCGATCTGTGAAGAAGTTCTTTGCCACTCCTCACGGACACAGAAGAATCCAACCGGTATTTTCATCGCTTCAGGTCCGATATGCATGATTCTCTTTTTTCTCATCCGTATTATTCCTCTCTCAGTTGTCTACGCAGACTGCCACTGCAGTTGAAATATTCCCTTACATCCAGCTCAGGGTAGGCTGTCATAAACGCTTCGATCAGGCCAGCCCCGACAGCAGAATAACCATTCCTTACCCTGTAGAGCTGTGACCTATTGATTCCAAGAAAGGATGCAAATTTCGTATCCGACATGCCGCCCTGCAGTTCATCGAATTTCTCCTGATTGATTCGTATCATCGTCTCCTTTCCTCATAATACAAAAAGGGAGACCACGGATTGGATCTCCCAAAAATATGATTTATACCCGTTTCCTGTCCTAGTTTCTCTATAGGTGTTAAAAAGCCCCCCTCATCCACTGAAACAAATAGTCAGTTTCAGTCGCTCTTCACTTTGAAAAAAACTGGATAGATCTCCGGCATCTCATCTTTAACCCACATACATTTCCCATAGATTGTAATATGATCTCCATCATGCCATGTATCATAGAGTTCAAGAGGACTCCCGCAGTTATTGTACGGCATTTCC
>CADCPK010000359.1 GCA_902803215.1 uncultured Lachnospiraceae bacterium | reverse complement strand
GCCGCAATTTCTTCTGCCTGCTCAGCTGTGATCTCGTTTTCGGTATCTGCCACCTCAGGCATTTCCGATTCCACACTGCTGCTGAGGGCGATCATCTTTCCGTCCTTGTCGGTGATCACTTTCACTGCGCCGCCGCACACGGTCGTATCTTCGTAGATCTGCTGGAAAATAAAATATCTGTTTCCCATCGGATCGGTGATGTCCCTCCACGGGATAAACTCCGTGTTGGCATCCGCACCGATGAGTGTCATCATCGAGTTCACCACAACAGACGCTTCATCCGCGTTTGTGACAGGGCTGTCTGTACATGTGCCGTCCACAAATGTCACCTGATTGTTGTGGACAAAGATGCCGTCCTTTCCGCCGTTCAGCTTAACGAGGTCGTCCATCGTAAGCTGCCCTTTTGCCTTTACTGCTGCCTCCGCAGCGCACGTCTTGTCATCTTCGCTCGTATCGGTAATCTCGATCGTGTCTGTCGTCTCCGCAAAAGCCGAAGCTGAGCCGGACAGCATAGCGCAGGATAAGCATAATGCTACTATTTTCTTCCATTTATTCATATTGTTTTCCCTTTCTTATTGTTTGACTGTATTGTCAAGCTGCCTTTCATCATTATTATTCCGTTGATCGGTGCAGTTTCTCAATCATAACAGTAATATTGAGAAAGCACACGAGCGAACGGCAGATTATCCGTTCACCGTAATAATATACGCATGAAGATCCCGTCATTCCTCGCTCTATACATACCGATCATTAATATTTTACAATTTTTTCTCCGGAACAGAGCGGGCTGTTGAATAACAATAACTTAATTCAGCAGTGACCGGTCATCTACGCTTATGAACTCAGGCGCTTTCTCATACATCAAGGAAGGGTCATAGTATCCCATCTCACCTACCTGCTCCATTGTAGGTACCATAGAAGAATCTGTGAATGAATCCGTATAGTATTGTATGAATTCAAATTCCGTTCCGTTCCACTGACGGCCTGCGACTCCGATCTGAATTGTATTTCCCATCTTTATCCCGCCGTAAGCGATAAATCCGTTCTGATACCCATAGATAGAATTTACGTTTATTGTGGAATCCTCAATTACTCCCATATAATAATGTGTATTATCGACGCAGGTATATATATACAAAAAATTATCATGCTTCATCAGAGGCTGCCAAAACACAAGTTCTTTAATTCCGTCTCCGTTCATATCAAAAAGCGAATAGGAAAGGCTGTCAGATCCGTTAGGAACACCTGTGAGCATGCGAGACTCAACATCCGTAAAAGCACCGGCATATATTTCCGAATAATTGTACCCGGCTGCGGCAGTTTCATCGGGTTTGTCTTCTGCCGCACCTGCGGACAGTACATTGCATACAGCTAATAAAACTCCCAAAACCAACGTAATTATTCTTTTTCTCATTCATTCTCCTCATTTATATCCCGGCAATTCGCTGCGCCGCTTGCCGGTCAGAGTCTGTTTTCAAGGATTCTCTGCAGAAACTGTCTTGTCCTCTCTTCTTTTGGATTCTCAAAGAAAGCCTGCGCAGAGCCTTCCTCCACCACCACGCCGCCTTCCATAAAGACAATACGGTTCGCTGCTTCTCTTGCAAAGCCCATCTCGTGGGTCACGACCACCATGGTCGTGCCTTCATCAGCCAGTTTTTTCATTACTTCCAGAACTTCCCCCGTAAGCTCGGGGTCAAGTGCCGATGTCGGTTCGTCAAACAGCAGCACACGTGGATTAGGCGCCATGGCACGGGCTATGGCCACTCTCTGCTGCTGCCCGCCCGAAAGCTGATCCGGATAATAATCTGCGCGGTCGGCCATGCCAACCTTCTGCAGCATCTCGTATGCTGTTCTCTCCGCAACGGCTTTTGATATCTTTCGTGCCGTAACAAGGCCTTCCATGACATTATGAAGGGCGGTCATGTTGCGGAACAGATTGAAGCTCTGAAATACGAACCCCATGTGCATACGCATCTCGCGTATCTGCTTCGGGGTCACCTTTGTCATATCATAGTGGTATTCATCAAAAAGGATCTCGCCCTGCTCTGCTCTTTCCAGAAAGCTGATGCAGCGAAGCAGAGTAGTTTTGCCCGAACCGCTGGGGCCCAGTATAGCCACCACTTCTCCCTTTTCCACACGGAACTCCACTCCCTTCAGAACATCCAGATTGTCGAAGGATTTGTGTACATTTTTTACCTGCAGCATTCTGCTCTTCCTTTCAAATCATCCAAGAATTGCCTTTTTTCGGCCGGTGTTATCCTTATGTTCCCAGACAAGTCGTTTTTCCACCGCCGCCTGAATCCATGTAAGCACGGTACAGAAAATAAGGTAGATCACGGCCGCTTCACAGTAAAGGGCAAACGGCTCGAAGGTCCTGGCTGCGATCTGCTGGGCAGTCGTAAACAGTTCTACCACAGTGATGCTCGAAGCCAGCGAAGTGTCCTTCACCAGCGAGATCAGATTGTTAAACAGGGATGGAAAAGAAATCGGGAAGGCCTGAGGGATCACCACTCTGACCATCAGCTGCGGATAGCTGAGGCCAACCAGATAAGCAGCTTCGGTCTGTCCTTTGGGAACGGCAAGTATCGCCGCGCGAATCACCTCGGCATTATAAGCTGCAAGGTTCATGCCAAAAGCTATGACCGCCGAGGGGAATGCTTCCAGCATGATCCCCAGGGACGGCAGTCCAAAAAAGATGATAAACAGCTGTACAAGAAGCGGCGTTCCCCTGAAGATCCATATGTAGATCTGCGAGAACTGCTTAAGAACAGGTACATTCGCCACCTGAAAAAGGGCGAGTAAAAGTGCGAGCACCAGACTGAACGCAAACGAAAGGATCGTAAG
>CADCPK010000358.1 GCA_902803215.1 uncultured Lachnospiraceae bacterium | reverse complement strand
TTCTTTGGAACGGGAAAACTTACCGCCGTAAAACATACGCTGGCATCATTCAGCATAGAAACGTACTTCTGCGATCATTGTAAAAAAATGATATTTGACACAGACATACAGAAATAAGTACCGGTTTGAGGAGAATTCCATGCCAAAGATCATCGCGGCCCTGATGGAAGTAGTTGTTTTGATATGCGCCATGTGGTTTTTGGTTTTCCTCTCCACGCTCCTGCATGAACTGGGCCACGCTGTCGGCTATATGCTTGCAACCGGGGACAGGCACTGGCATATACGGGTTGGATGGGGAAAACGGCTTCTGCACACAAAAGTACTGACGGTGCATCTGATGGTTTTCGACGGGCTCTTTACCCCCGCCCAAAAGGCATTCGGCACAAGGGCGAAATTGGTTGCGATGCTTTCAGGGGGACCGGCGGCTTCGCTGCTGCTGGTCCTGGGACTTTTGCTTCTGAAATTCAGGGGGATTTCTCTGGATTCAGAAATATTCGCGGACGGTATCATGGAATTCTTCTGGAATTACGCTTTCTTCCTTAACCTGTTTATTCTGCTGACATCGGTCAGTCCCATCCACTATTTTCACGGAGCGATCAGGGGCATGGAAAGTGACGGGCTTCAGATCATTCATGCCATGAAAAAGGCCAGGGACTGAATCACAGGGCTGACCAGGAAACGGAAGCTGCCTGTCTGAGGAGATGACGGATTGAACGTATCGGAGCTGTATAAAGCGCTTGGGGTACTGACAAGAGAGAAGGACAGATGGGAAGAAAGCATTCCATATGTTGCTTCTCTTCTGAATCATGCATCCGGGAAAATACAGGCAAAGGCGCTCTGGCTGCTCGGCGAGACAGGCCTTATGTATCCTCTGTCTGTGAAAGATTCGGTTCCGGCCATCGCAGCCTTCCTTGACAGCTCGGAGCCGCTTCTGCGGGCGCGGGCCGTGAATGCGCTCGGCCGGATCGGACGCGGCAGCTGTTCTGTGATCAGGCCATATTGGGCAGAACTGTTCCGCTTCGCCTCGGATGAGGATCCGGGAGTCCGCCTGGCATTTATCTGGGCGTCTGAAAACATCGCAACGAACAGTCCTGATATGTATGCGCCTCATATGCAGACGTTTGAGAAACTCCTTTACGATGCGGACGACAGGGTCAGGATGGAAGCACCGGAGATCTTCCGTGTTCTCGGCAGACGCAGGCCGGAATTTGTCAGGCCGTATACGGAGCAGCTGAGGCAGATATCAGAAACCGACGGGAATCGAGTCGTAAGGATTCACTGTCTCGGCGCGATCCGGGCAGCCATGGAAACGTAGAACAGGTGCCTGCTGATTCCATGATGCGGCATCCCGGCCATATACGCGGGTATCCGGATATGCATATGCACCCGTGACGCAACCAGACATAACGAAATACAGAAAATTTTGTTATGTCCGGTTGGTGGAAGATCATGCAACCAGACTCTACAATAATCATATAAATCATATTTTGGAGGTTTGTATGGTGATTGCAGAAGTCCGGGACCTGGTGAAAAAGTATCCTTCTTTTGAGCTGAAGAGCGTATCCTTCAGCCTTGAGAGCGGAAGGATTACAGGCTTTATCGGCAGAAACGGTGCAGGAAAAACAACAACGATCAAGGCCATGCTGAACATGATCCATCCGGATGCCGGAACAATTCGATATTTTGGCAGGCCTTTCCTGGACAGTGAGGCGGACGCAAAGAAGCGCATCGGCTATTCCACGGGAAGCATGAGCTGGTATCCGCGGAAAAGAATACGGGATATTGTCGATAATGTAAAAAGGTTCTATGATACATGGGATGAAGCAGCATATAGAAAGTATCGGGATCTCTTTGCGATCGACGAGATGAAAACGCCGCTTGAACTGTCTGAAGGGATGAAGGTGAAAGTCAATCTTCTGCTTGCGCTTGCCCACAGGGCCGAGGTGCTGATCCTGGATGAGCCCACAAGCGGTCTTGATCCGTTTTCCCGCAACGAGCTGCTGGGTGTATTTGCAGAACTTCGGAATCATGGCGTGGCCGTGTTTTTCTCTACCCACATT
>CADCPK010000357.1 GCA_902803215.1 uncultured Lachnospiraceae bacterium | reverse complement strand
GACGCGGATTTGCATGGCATCGCGCTTCTCAAAAACGCGCCACGGCGCAGTTTTGAAAACCGCAATACCGCAATATCGCAAATGTGCACTTCGCGGCCTGCAAAGCTGCGGCACGTTATACCAGCTTTCTTCGAAACCTGGTACCGGCGATGCCTTAACGTGCCCGGGTTCCGCCCCGGGAGACGGCAGCACATTCGGCCTCACTGGCGTTCGTCCTCATGTTCTGTCCGGGGGAGTTCCCCCGGCGCAATCATCCACAGGATGATCGCTGCCCCCCTCGCCCGTTCGCAATGTATTGCTCCGGTCCGACACCGTGTCTTGTGACGACGGTGTAGGGGCTGTCGCCCCGCCGCTGATGCGGATGGAATTCTTCAGTCAGCGAGGTTGTCAAAACGTTCTTCGAGGCGGATGATTTCGAGCCAGAGCTCCTCGAACAGGTTGAGACCGATACCATCCATATAGTCCCAGAGATCCTTCGCATGTTCTATTTCATCCGCGCATGCTTTCATCGCACGAGGGAGATCTTGGCCTCCGCGATGAGAGTTTTCGATGGACTCTATCAACGCAGAAATCTTCTGCAGACAGGCCACCAATGCCTTGAGATATGTAATGCCCATAGGGCCTCCTTTTCTGCTTCTAAAGTGTCCTAAGCGCGAGCTCAACGAGCGTTTCTTCACGCATCGGCGCCGTGAGTTTCGACGGATGTTTTGCTATTTTGAGAGTGCAGCTTTCCGTGTATTCGAGGATCCCCCACTCCGGGAGGACGATGCTCCGGGCGTCTTTTACAAGCTCTGTCGGCACACAGATCCAGAGAAAATCGACAAAGGCGGCATACTCACCGACCTTGTCGTCGCCCTTAAGATCTGCTTTAGAAATCTTGTTTTCGATGCCGTGGATATGGATCTCATCCACAGCGCTGCAAGTCGCCGTCTCGGCCACGACCACATCGATGCGGCGTGCATGGGTGCTGGTACCGGGCCGGACAGAGAACTCCGAAAAGGCAGCATATTTATTACGGATATGCTTGCTGCGGTCGGCCGGGACGAGCGATGACAGCCACGCATTGCCGCCGGACGAGAGAGCCATCACCAGCTGCACTGCCGTAACGGAATCGTCGGACAGCTTTTCAAGCGGATCATCATGGCGGCTCGTTGCCGCAGCTCTCTGCCCGTTCTTCTCGCGAAGGGCCTTTGTCGCTTTGTACCCGGCCTGAAGATCCTTGCGCGTGAGCTTCTGCTCGGCGACTTTGCTGATGAGATCATCGGCCACGTCGGGGTTGCTGCCGGCGATCTTTTCGATCAGTGTCAGCGACTCTGACGGGATAGAAGCCTCCTTTGCAGGGACGACTTCCATGCCTTTCGCACGAGCCCTTGCCTCGTACTGCGCATAGAATCTTCCGGCCTTAAGATGCTCCCAGATAATGGACTCGTGCACAGATGCTTTCTCTGCCAGCGCTTTTACCCACTGAGAAAAAGACTTGTGGGTAGGTTCGTAAAGACGCTGGTCCTGCACCTCCTGCAGCAGAATGGACTCTTGCATCCACCTGCTGCGGGAAGCTGATATGAGATCCATCAGTTTGGCTTCGATGGTTTTTATTTCCCGTTTTGGTTCCATATAACCGCCTTTCTGTAATACGTTACTTGCGCCGGTGTCCGGCTTGTGACCGGAGCTACTGCATTACTGGAGGCAAAGCCTCCGTCACTCTGCATACTGAAGCGCAGTATATCGTGTTAGAGTGCGCGTCCGCGGGTACGTATACGCCGCACAACATGTCCGCATGACTCAGGGAGATCCCTGACCAGTTCCCTGATAAGGTCTTCCGCATCTGAAGCCAGATCCGGACAGACCATTGCTATCTTCATAAGGACTGCAGCCTTGAAAAGCACATAGGCCTCATCTTTGTCGGGAACCTTATCAAGCAGCCATTTTCGTGTTTCATCGTATGCCGTTGCAGGATCGTGCCTGACGTGATTTACGCACCAGCGATCGAAAAATTCAGGGGCATACTCCTTCTTGACAAGCTCGGAATATAGATCGCGAAGGTCTTCCTTTGTAATGTTGACAATATTGACACTCTGTATTGCCTGGTGAAGAAGAAACGGCAGTGTGGTCATTGCCTTGTCCACATCGATCTTCTTCCAGAGCTTGATTTTCGGCTCTCCCTTATATCTGACATTGCCGCGGACGACAGGCTCCGGCAGGAGGAGAAGAATGAGGTAATCGGCAAAACCCAGCTTCCTGAGATCCGACAAAGAGAGCCATTTCTGAGATCGCGTTCCCATTGCTACAGCCTTATTATTCTGCAGTCAGCTTCGGCCATCGATGTCTCCTGCGGGTACCTGTTGTCGCTGTCGATGAAGAGCCTGTGTATGGCGCCGTTCTCATACGAGGCCCATACAGACTCGACGGATGCTGCAAGCAACTCGTCGTTTGTAGCCGGGAGGTTCAAAACGCCCAGCGGATTTCCTGTCAGCGGGTGTATCATCTGGTTCTTGAGGAAGAGTCCTGCGAGACGGATGGTGCACGATACAAGCTCTTTGTTGTTCTGATCGAGAATCGTGCAGACAATTCTTTTGCCATCTTTGATTGCGGCAATGAAGTCATCGGTGTTGGTTATGACGTCTTCGGGGGCAACACTTATGTTGCGCGTTACCTTTCTTCTGGACTTGGCCATATTTAGCTCCTTTCCTTAGTCTTTGAAGTAATAGATTGTTTCTGGATCCTTCTGATCGAGGATCTCGCTCTTCGCCATGAGAAGTGCGTCTTCATACTCGATGGACACGTTGTCGATGCATCCAGCAACATCCTCAAAGAACAGATCCTTGTCAGCAATAAAGTCGCCATAGATCTTCTTGAAGTTCGGCCAGCGGTAGAGCACACCCATAGCGGGCGAAAACGACGGCGTTCCGTCAGGGCAATCTCCACGTTCGTAGAAGATGAGTACGCCCTGTTCGAGGCGGATGGTGAACTTGAGATGTTTCATCCCGCCGATCGTCTTTCCGACGGTTACGGCGTGACCTCTTTCGAGGATCTTGCTCAGGCGGCGCGAATTCATTACGCCGTCAAGCAGCTGCATGGACGCGACGACTTTGGATATCGGATCGACACCGATGTTTTTAGGGGCTCCTGCGTGAAGGAGCGGTCTGCTTCTGTTCATAAAGTTCTCCTTTTCTTCGGTTACTCTAGGCTGGCAGAGTAACTCCTTTTGAATATATAAAAGAGACCCAGCCTTCTCTGGAGCCGAAGGTTGAGTCTCTGTACTCTGTACTCAAAACGTAAGTTTTATTATCAAAATGCACTAAAACATTACGAAAAGCACATAATTATACCAAAAAGCAGCATTTTTTCTGATTTTTGGTATATTCTGTGTTAAAATTGAACTACAGAGACGAGTGAACTTGCAGGTAAACTTCGACTCTTCGGGTATCGAGTGTTGGCGCACTGGATGCCCTGTTTTTTTGCGCTTTACCGTAAGGCAGCGCGCAGGTCTATTTAGTTAGCGTGGAAGGCCAAGAGCCCTTTATCCGGACCTAAGCACAGCTCGCGGATCTCAGGCAGAGGAGCTTCGGTATAGTTGATGCAGACTATGTTGATTGCAGCTTCCTGCTTCTTCGAGTTTTCTAATTTATCTGCAATCACATCGTAGTTGAGCAGAGGTACTCTGCCTTTGTCCTTAAGTGCAGGATCTTTAGCAAAGACCAGATAGAAGATCTCGTCCGGGGAAGTCTCCGTCAGAGCAAGTCTCCCGACAAACTGCTCGATCAGACCGTAATTACGATATCCGAGAGCAGGCCTTATATCAAAGTAAGCTCGTTGTGTGATACCTTCGACCTCTATTTGAAGGGCCAAGTCATATGTTTTCAACTTGTTATCGCCTGCTGTTGGAAGACTCTGTATTTTCGCTCCGCTAGAGACGGCTTTATCCAGGATCGTCTGCCTGGCTCTCTGAATAATCCTTCGAGAATCTTCGAACGGGTTGTGTGAAACTTCTCTTGTCGGCTTTTGCGACTTGTCTAGAATCTCGTTGAAAGCGGCATTCAAGGCCTCAAGGGTGACCGAGCTTCCCTTGTCTTTGTGCTCGACTATCGCAAGCAGGAGGTCTTCTGAAACTGGTTCTTTTATATTGCCTGAAGCGATCCGATATAACGACGCTGGAGAGATAGCATAATCGACAGAAATCTCGTTTGCGAATGTCGTCATATTGCGATTTGGCCCACAAGCGTTTTTTACGAGATCGTAAGTCTTCACCAGTCATAAACCTCCTTTTACAACCTTCCGATTTTATTATATCGTTTTTCGTGAGATTGTCAATAAGAAAATTCTCACTTTGTTATCGTGTAAGAAAAAATAATAAAAATTGCCTTTCTGTAAAATCAGAACTTCACGATTGCAGTTTTTTATTTCGTAATATGAAAGCGTACCGGTTGCAAAACTCAAAATATTTGACACCACACAGAAACCAACGTAAAATAAAGTTGTTCATCGGTGTCATAATTTATATTCACTAATAAAAGGCGATTTTAGGTATGAAATACGGGTATGCGAGAGTCAGCACACAACTCCAAGCACGCGAGGGAAACAGTCTCGAGAAGCAGGAACAGGATCTTCGTGCCGCGGGTGCGGAAAAGATATTCGCAGATGCTTTTACAGGAAAGAGGATGGATCGTCCGGAGCTTCAGAAGCTCCTCCAGGAAATTAGATCCGGAGACACACTGATTGTCACGAAACTTGATCGCTTTGCCAGGAGTATCGGTGCAGCCAGCGAATTGATCACGGAACTTATCGACAAAGGCATTACGGTACAGGTTCTTAATGTAGGCATACTGGATAACAGCTCCGTAAGCACGCTGTTCAGGAATATGCTGTTGTCCTTCGCACAGTTTGAACGCGATATGATCGTAGAGCGCACTCAGGAAGGCCGCGCGGTTGCAAGACAGAAGGAAGGATATCGCGAAGGCCGGAAGAAGAAGTTCACAGAAAAGCAGCTCGATCACGCAATGAACCTTTTGGCAGAAAATTCATATACAGAAGTAGCCGCAATTACTGGCATCAGCAAAAGTACGCTTATCAGAGAACATAACAGAAGAAATCAAAAGGACGGGCAATAGCATCCCGTCCTTTATTAAGTGACATATTATCCAGGGTCTCCAAAAACAATTGGGGTCTGATGAAAAATGAAATCTAATTTGGGGGATGCGTTTTTCGTACACCTGATTTGGGGGCGAACTTTAGGGGACTAAAGTGAAAATCAGTAAATGAAACAAGAGGACAGCACCTTGAAGTGTTGCCCTCTTTTTCTCT
>CADCPK010000356.1 GCA_902803215.1 uncultured Lachnospiraceae bacterium | reverse complement strand
GGAGATGGAGAGATTTGAACTCTCGCGCCGGTTACCCGACCTACCGCATTTCGAGTGCGGACCCTTCAGCCACTTGGGTACATCTCCTTATGACAACGCATACATTATATATAAAAACACCGGAAAGGTCAATCATTTTTTTGCCGGTAAAAGCTTGACATTCGGGTTCTTTCTTATAAAATAGAATGAGTTGAAACATTTCTGTGAGGATTTTTAACAGATATGTAAAACTTCCCGAAAGGAGAACGAAAGATTGCTTTTTAATTCGCTCGAATTTTTGATATTCTTTCCCATAGTTCTGGTCGTCTACTATATCATACCGGACAGGATCAAATACCTCTGGCTGCTCGCCGCCAGCTACTATTTTTATATGTGCTGGAACGCGAAGTATGCCATACTGATCCTTTTTTCCACTGCAGTCACTTACCTGAGCGGTATTCTGCTGGAAAAAGCCAAGCATTCGCAGACGGATGAGGCCCGGAAGACCCGTACCAAAAAATGGATAGTAGCCGGGAGCTTTATCCTCAACCTGAGTATTCTGTTTTGCTACAAATATCTCAACTTTACCATCATCAACCTTGCCATACTGCTTTCGAAGTTTCACATTCAGCTGAATCTTCCGGCATTTGACATTGTTCTTCCCGTAGGCATTTCCTTTTACACATTTCAGGCGCTCAGCTACACGATGGATGTCTACCGTGACGAAATATATGCCGAGAAGAATTTTTTTCGTTATGCGCTGTTTGTATCCTTCTTTCCGCAGCTGGTCGCCGGCCCGATAGAACGGTCAAAAAACCTGCTGAAACAGCTGGCTGTCCCCAAAAAGTTTTCCTTTGAGAGTGCCAAAGACGGTCTTCTCCTGATGCTCTGGGGTTACTTCCTTAAGCTGGTGCTGGCAGACAGGATTGCCATTTTTGTCGACACGGTGTACGGGGATATCGAAACCTACGGCGGCTGGTACCTGATTGTAGGAACTGTGCTGTTTGCGTTCCAGATCTACTGCGACTTTTCGGGATACTCTACCATCGCCATGGGTGCCGCAAAGATAATCGGGATCGATCTGATGGAAAACTTCAATGCCCCGTACCTCTCGACCTCGGTAGGCACTTTCTGGAGAAACTGGCATATTTCGCTGACCTCCTGGTTCAAGGATTATCTTTATATCCCGCTCGGGGGCAGCAGAAGAGGAAAGCTCCGGAAATATATCAACAAGATGATCGTATTCCTGGTCAGCGGTCTCTGGCATGGAGCCCAGCTCTCCTACGTAGTGTGGGGCGGGCTTAACGGATTCTATCAGGTGGTCGGAGAGATGCTGCAGCCTATGAGGGACAAGGTCGCCGGCCGAATCGGACTGAACAGAGAGAAGATGGGCTGCAAACTGCTGCAGGGACTGTTCACGTTTGTGCTGATCGACTTTTCGTGGATCTTCTTCCGCGCATCCGGCACAAGGGAAGCACTTAAGATCATCAGATCGATGCTCACAGTCCGCAACCCCGGGATCTTCCTGGACGGTTCTCTCTATACATGCGGTCTCGACAGCAGAAATTTCATCCTGATGATCCTTTGCATCGGCATTCTGCTGGTGGCTGATATTTTCAAACGCCGCAGGCTGAAAGTCCGGTACGAGATCCTGAAACAGAACTATTGGTTCCGGTGCATATTTATCTCGGCAACGATCACTGCGATTTTGCTGTTCGGCATCTGGGGGCCGACATACAATGCCGCAAATTTCATCTACTTTCAATTTTGATAAAAAAACAAAAAAGTATCAGAGAGTACATAAGTTGACACACCTTTACCGGTGTAGTACTATACTTTGCGGTCTTATACCATAATTTATAACGATCACAGAAGAAAAGAGCGATTATATTGAAATATAAGTGTACTACAGCAATCGTTTTTGCTGTCCTCCTGATATGTCTGGCAACCTATTTCTTTCCCGCTTTGAAGATGGAGAGCAGCGAAAACCGGACGATGGCAACATTTGACATGATCTTTCATCCGGACGAGGATTCGGTCGTATACCATGAAAGCATCGTTGAGCGTCTGGATGCAGCTTTATCAGACCAGTTTGCATTTCGCGAAGCGGTTGTCAAACGATATCTGGGACTGTTTAACTCATTGGAGAACAGAACGTATGATTTCGTGAGACTGTTCAAAAAGAACCCGGAAGGGCAGTACTTCCTCAGGGCCATCGGAGATTACGAGCTGATCGAAGATACAGGCTATATCACGGCTTTTCCGCCGATAGAGCCGATGAAAAAGGAAAATGTGGAGAAGCGCGTCGACGAGATCGAGCATCTTCACGAAATGTTCCCCGAGCTTAAGATCTATGCTTATTATGTTACGCAGGCATATGATACCGACTGGTTCAACGACTATCTGGGAACACCCGCGGCAGACCATTATGAAGAAATAACGGAAGCTGCGCCCGAATATGTCAAAACTGGGCATCTTACCTATACCGATCTTACGGACTATATGAACGTTCATTATAAGACAGACCACCACTGGAACCATCTTGGGGCAGACCGGGGGTATGAAGATGTCTATGCCATGATGAGCGATGATTTCGGGCTGAGCCCGCGTCTGGCTCCGACAGAGGAAAATCATTCTTCGAAGACATATGATTATTCCTATCTCGGAAGCTATGGCAGAGCACTCGGAGAACTGTACAAATACGGCTCTGACGATTTTTCTTTCTATGAGTATCCTCTGCCTGAAAGAGAAGGGGCAGTCATCGACCCGGAAACACGGGAAGAGATACCTGTCGCAGAGATAGGGCTGTATGAGGAATACAGGACCGGAGAGGTAAGTAAAAAAGTGGGTGCCGACCATTATATCAAGATGTATGGGACAGCACGGGATGCAGCCGGTACATCATATGATGACGGAGATTATCCTTTCATTATAAGAAGCGATGCCGGAAGCGGAAAAAATCTGCTCATCTGCTCCGACTCATATGGAAGAGCGATCCGCGACCAGCTTGCATCTCATTTTGACACTACCGTCTATTACGATTACAGGGTGCTCAAAAAAATACCGATAGATTATATGATTGAAAAGTACGATATAGACGCACTGCTTATCTGCTCCAACACCAGCATGTGGGGCTCTGACGGATTCAGATTCATTTTTGAGGAGGAACGGTAATGGTATTTTCAAGCCTGTCATTTCTCGTGGTTTTTTTGCCGGTCCTCTGCATTTTATATTTTATTGTTCCCAAAAACCGGAATAATATCAGGCAGTATATACTGCTGATCTTTTCGCTGATTTTTTATGGTTCCGGCGAACCAAAATACATATTTCTGATCGTGGCATGTATCGGGCTCAGCTGGATCCTGTCGAAGTATGTGGAAAAGCATGCGGTGTGGGCCCTGGTCCTTTCGGTCCTGATCAATATCGTACCGCTCATCGTAACCAAATATTCGGGCTTTATCATCAAAAACATCGGGCTCCTTGCCGGTCACGCGGATATATCATTGCCGACTATCGTCATGCCGATCGGTATATCGTTCTATACCTTCCAGGTGCTGACATATATCGTCGACCTGTTTAACGGTAAGATCGTAAGGCAGAAGAATCCGCTTCTCTTCACCCTGTACATCATGTTTTTCCCGCAGCTTATCGCGGGACCGATCGTCAAGTACGAAGAGATCGCCGAGTCGCTTAAAAACCCTGATGTCAGCCCGGAAAATATCAAATACGGTGCCGGCAGATTTATCATCGGCCTGGGAAAAAAGGTGCTGCTGGCAAATCAGGCAGGATTCATAGCAAGTTCTATCCTGCAGTGCTCCATGGATTCGGTAAACACCGGAATGGCATGGCTGTGCGTGGTTGCCTATACCGTTCAGATCTATTTTGATTTTTCGGGATATTCCGAGATGGCAATCGGCCTCGGCTCGATATTCGGCTTTCATTTTCCCGAGAATTTCAAGGATCCGTACATATCGACATCGGTCGCCGAGTTCTGGCGCAGATGGCATATCACCCTGGGGCGTTTCTTCAGGGAGTATGTCTATATACCGCTCGGCGGAAACCGGGTGAGTACGCTCAGGTGGATGGGAAATATTTTTGTCGTATGGGCGCTGACCGGCCTGTGGCACGGCGCATCCTGGAATTTTGTGATCTGGGGCCTGTATTACGGGATCCTGATCACCATAGAAAGGCTTCTTGGGCTGAACAAGAAGATCCCCAAACCGATAGGGTGGATCTTCACGCTTGTGATCGTGATGGTCGGATGGGCCATATTTATGCTGGATCAGGTTCCTATAAGAGAGATAGGTGCTTTTATCGGGAAGCTTTTCTTCATCAACGGTCATGCTTCATCGCCCGTTACGGTGAGCTCTTTGAGGCTCTGGTCCGACATGCCGTTCCTTGCAGTCGGTATTTTTGCCTCCACACCGCTGTGGGTGTGGCTGAGAGGAAAAATATCTTCCTCCGAAAAGATGACCGGCACGGCTGCAAATGTGGTAAGCGACATTATCATGATCGGTATTTTCTTCTTCTCCATGATCTTTCTCATGGGCGGAACTTATAATCCTTTTATTTATTTCAGGTTCTGATGTGATTTCAGAAGGCCTAAGAGAGATAAAACGGGAAAACGGATATGAAAAATTTAAAAAAAATTGCGCAGACCTGCGGGGTGATCGCGGTTACCTGTCTGATGCTTTTTGGCGCGTCCTTACTTACGCGCCCTAAAACAGTCGACCATGAGGTGGCCGCCGTTAAAGCCTTTCACGAAATGCCTGATTTCAGTCTGGATGTGATCGGTTACGGCTCCAGCCATATGTGGCAGGGCCTGAAGGGACAACAACTGAAGGAAAATTACGGCATCGAGGCATATAACTTTGCCGATGCCTGGCAGCGGCTGAATACGACCACGCTGTTTGTCGAGGATTCTTTGATAACGCAAAAGCCGAAGGTCGCGATCATCGACACACACAAGATCTGCGAGCTTCTGAGAAACTGTGATATGAACGGAGAGATCTACTATACACGTTTCTTAAAAGACACGGCCTCCAAAAAACGTTATCTGCAGGATTGCTTTAACGGCAGTCTTGAGCGAAAGCTGTCATATATCTTTCCTTTTATTTCGTTTCATCAGAACTGGGCAGAAGTGGACGAAAAAACTTTCACGCAGTCACCGGACAGCCTTGCGGCAAAGTTCGTAGAACTTCGCGGATTTCGAAAAAAGGTTAAACCGCAGGCGATAGATCTGCATTACGATCCGGATGCGGAACAGCTGGAATTTCCCGCGGAATCGATCAGCGAGCTCGATTACATCATGCAGCTCTTTGCCGATGCCGGTACAAAGGTAATATTTGTTACCCTGCCATACGAGGGAGATTTTGCTTACCGTGATGCGATAACGGAATATGCCGCTCTTCATGACGCTGAATATCTGAATCTGTTCGAATATATCGATGAGATCGGCCTCGACGGGAATACGGATTTTGTGGACGAAGGCCATCTGAACGATTCGGGAGCGACAAAGGTTACGGATTTTTTAGGAGAATATCTGAAAGAAAATTATCTGGAGGTTCTGTGAACCGGACGAAAAATACGCTAAGAAGAATGACATACGGCATTCTTTTTAGCGTATTATTATTTAAAGATTGACATATTATAGAAAAGGATTTATAATTTCGGTAACATAATTGTAACCTTTGAGTAAAAAACATGAGATCAGGAGAGCAATATGAGAGATCAAAATCCTGTCGTCACCGATAGTTCAAATAGAGAAAATGCTGTAAAAATTCCGGTTCGTCTGCTGATGAACTTTTTTTGCATTTTGTTCGCCGCGGCAATCGCGCTCGGCTTTTCATCAACGGAAACAAACGCAGCAACAGCATATAAAAGAGGATTTAATATTGTAAAAGAGAATAACAAAGAGGTCTGCTATTACTATCTCAATGGCGCTGTCGTAAAAGGCAAATGGCTTACGATCCAGGGGAAAAAGTACTATTTTGACCGGTATGGCCATCAGGTCACCGGCTGGCTGTATTTCTCCGCTACGAAGACCAGGCGCTACCTCCACACTATTCTCGGCCCCAAAGGTTACCTTGTCACCGGGTTTGTAATGGATTCTAAAAACCGGGTGAGATATTTTCAGCCGAAAACCGGAATAATGGCGACAAGCTTTACCAATGTCAACGGCTATTACCGCTATTTTGATCCGAGTACCGGCGTGATGTCTGTCGGAAGCAAACGTGTAGGTAAATACTTCTATTATTTCCAAAATTCATCCGCCGTTGCCCGAAAAGGTATCCGGTATCAGGGCGGCTGGCTTACCATTGCCGGTAAGACGCGCTATTACGACAAGAAAGACGGCCATGCGGTAGTCGGCTGGGTCAGCGAGAACAGCAAACTGTATCGGATGGATTCCATAGGCGTCATGCTCCGCAATACCACATTTACCGTCAACGGCAAAAAATATCAGGCGGATAAGGACGGCGTGGTTACAGAAGTTGTAGAACTTCCTTACGATGAAACATATACCGCAAGAAAGCCGTTTGCATACACGAGCAACGGCGGATATTTGACGGTCTATGATAAGACCAACGGCCGGTATTACAATATGGTCAATGAATTTGCAACCGACACCGGTGTGGCAAACGGAAACCTGACCGACAGGGACATTCTGGCAGCACTCTGTGAGGCCGAAGCGGGAGACCAGGGCCTGATCGGAATGGAAGCGGTCGCCATGTGCATTCTCAACCGTACGATCAAACCCGATAAAGAGTTCCCGTCAGAAGTAAGGCTGGTCATCTATCAGACAGGCCCGAGGCAGTATTCCACCACCATGGGCGCCGTAAACAGACGCCTTAACGGAAGCTGGATCAACAAATCACTGGCCTACCAGGCGGTAGACGAGGCTCTGAAGACCTTCACCGCTTACAGAAGAACAGGCAAACCCAGAGTCATTTCGGGATTCTACAACAATCAGGATGTCAATTTCATGTACTTCATGATGTCCTACGTATTCAGCTCGTCCTACAGCAGCGGCGTGTTCAGGTATGTGTACCGCGATCACACATTCTTCGTGGACTGGGCATAAAAAAAGATTTTGGGCCAATGGGGACGTTTCTCAGCGGCCCATTTTTGCTTGCAAAAATGGGCCGCTGAGAAACCGTCCCCATTGGCCCAAGTAACGTCCCCATTGGCCAAAATTGCGTTTCCCTTATGGTTGACGAAATTTCCATAGTAAGATATGATGTGGACAGCATGTAATGGAAAAAGGAGTAAACAAAGTTATGCCTGACAATAAACACGACGTGATTTCCGAAACCCTTGCCAAGCTTACCGAAAATTATATCAGGGAAGACCTTTTCATCCCAAACAATGGCTGCAGCCTGCCCGACAGGTCTGCGATCATCTCCATCGTTGACGACCTTCGGCATGTGATATTTCCGGGATATTTTGCTGTTGATTCCGCTGCTTCGGTGTTCCCTGAGCACTATGCCGGATATCGTCTGAACGATATCTATGATCGCCTGAAGAAGCAGATCACAGTCGCGTTTCTTTACCAGAGCTGTACAAGAGAAGAAGCAAATGCCGACAGTGAGAGAGAAAAAGCCAGGCAGATCACCGAGCGGTTTATCCGCAAACTGCCGGACATTCAGGAAATGCTTTTAAAGGATGTGCAGGCAGGGTTCGACGGTGACCCGGCGGCCAAGAGCAAAGAAGAGATCATCTTCTCCTACCCGGGATTCCTGGCTATCTATGTTTTCCGACTTGCTCACGAACTGTATCTGGAAAAAGTACCGTTCATTCCCAGAATCATGACCGAGTATGCCCATGCCAATACCGGTATAGATATCAATCCCGGCGCAACGATCGGGGAATATTTCTTTATCGATCACGGTACCGGCGTCGTCATTGGCGAAACTACCGAGATCGGCAACTATGTAAAACTGTACCAGGGCGTTACCCTTGGCGCGCTTTCGACCAGAAAAGGGCAGGCCCTCGCAAATGTAAAACGTCATCCGACGATCCACGACCATGTGACGATCTACGCAAATTCAACCGTCCTTGGCGGCGACACCGTTATCGGCGAAAACGTAATTATTGCAGGTAATACTTTCGTGACCGAATCGATATCCGCCGATACCCGCGTGAGCGCAAAGAACCCCGAACTGGTTCTTAAACAGCCGGATGCTAAAAAACAGGAGAATGTATGGTATTGGGAGATCTGAATGTGACCCCCGGTAAAAATGAACGAATAGATTATTTGGATACTTTGAAAGCGGTCAGTATGCTTTTGGTCATTTTCTGCCACTATGTCATGCTTCCGAACGGTTCCATCCTTGGAAACGTCCTGATGTCGTTGTCGTGGGCCGCGGTTCCCTGCTTTATGATGACATCCGGGTTTCTTATGCACCGGAAGGAAGTGCTTAAACCAAAAGGATATTTCCGCAGGCTTTCACACATATATGCGGCATATGTGATCTGGAGACTGATCTATCTGGCAGTGTACTTCGCTTTCGGAAAAGTCCGGCCGACCATCAAGGAGGTCATCTCGTATCTCTTTTTCGCAAGGGATCTGGCAGAAGTGAATACCGGAGCAATGTGGTACATTGTAGCCTACATCGCAGTGCTGCTTCTATATCCGGTAACGCATTTCCTTTATCATGGAGGAAATAAAGGAAAAAGAGTTCTCGCTTTTTTAGGGTGCATCGCGGGCGTAAGGGGGCTTCTTGTCCCCTCTGTCAACTGGCTGATCGAAAAGATCATGACAGCTGCGGGAACGGAGCCTATAAGTATCAGTTATCTCAATGGACTGAACCCTATTGCTAATTCTGCAAATATGCTGTTTTACTTCATCCTGGGTGCTTTTCTTTTTGAATACAGAAAAGAGATCACTGCTTTTATCGACAGGCATCGTCTGCTGCCTTATGCTCTGGTATTGACGGGAACAGCAGGCATTATGTTTGCAAAATATGTGGAGACAGGTGCATTTGGATGGAATGGAGTCTATCTGACGGGCGGTTATACACGTATTACCACGCTTGTCGCTTCAGTGGGGCTGTTTCTGTGTGCTGCTTCAGGCCGGGGACATTCACCGATCCGCTTTTTGGGCAGAATGATCGGCAAATATACGATGGGAATTTATTACATTCACTATATCCTGCTGGCAGCATGCTCGAGCATTGTGTACGGTTATTTCAGACCATACTATTCATTTGGACTTAATATTCTGAAGACGATTTTGACGGCTGCCTTCTGCACCGCAGTGACTATTGTGATGAGAAAATTACCCGGTATCCGCATTCTTGTGGAGTAACAGACAGAGAGAGGAAAAATGGAGCAAAAGAAAATTCGCTACGAGTGGATGGACCTGGCAAGGACACTTGCAATCGTGAGTGTGGTGCTGTGCCATGCGGCCGAATCATCATGCAAACAGTTTAATACGTATGTCCTTACAGAGATGACCTTTTCTTCAAGGATGTTTTTATTTACATGTTTTACGATCGGCAGAACCTTGGGTGTGCCGGTTTTCCTTATGATTACGGGGTATCTCCTCCTTGACAGGGAGTACAGCAGCAGGGACTACGCGGTATTCCTCAAAAAAAGATGTCTGCATCTTCTTATCTGTACCTGGGTCTGGTATGCGATCTATGATGTGTTTTTTGTTTTCTATATGCATGTTCCGCTCACGCCTGTACAGATCGCAGGGGACTTTTTGTTTATCAGGCCGTTTACCGCCGGCCACGCCTGGTATATGCCGATGATCCTGGGAATGTATCTGCTGCTTCCGCTTGTGGCTAATGCCCTGCATACGATCGATACAAAGCTTCTGACCATACCTGTCATCATCTATGCTGCGTATGCTTTCGGTTATCCCACCCTTAACATGCTGGCACAGTTTCTGTTTGGAAAAGGGTTGGAGTTAAGGTTTAACCTCGGTTTCAGCGGGGGAGGATACGGCATTTTTATCTTCCTGGGATATGCGATAAAAAAAGGTGCATTCCGGCGTATAAAAATCCCGCTTCTTGCTATATTGGCTATCCTTTCCATCGTGGCAGCCGGATATGTCCAGTGCCTGGCCTTTACTAAAGGACATGCGTATAAACTCAGGTACGTTTTTCCGACAGTGCTGATAGGGTCCCTCGCCTATACGGAACTGCTTTCACGCATTTCCCATGTGCGTTTTGCAAATGTCTTTCGGTTTTTGGCCTGCCACGCTTTTGGCGTGTACCTCTCCCATCTGCTGTTCGTGCGGCTGTTCGAAAACTATATCATAGACCGGGATATCTCCTGGCCGCTTAAGATCGGTGGGGTGTGGCTCGTGTCGATCACATTGGCATACCTGCTCGTGTGGGCGATCGGAAGGATACCGAAAGTCGGGAAATACATATTGTATGAAAAATGAGCATTTTGGAACCGTCCCCGTGTTCCAATTCCCAATTACTCATCATTAACTCACGGACAAACTTGCATCTCCTTCATTTTATAATAGCGATAAACGAAAAAATCCGGCGTTTATCGGAAAATGATAAGAGGGAGGAGATACAAATGGAAAGAGTAAACAACAATTATATTGATCCGGAGCAGGAACTTAACGAGGGATATCGCGAAATGTGCAGGCTGCTGGATATCGCGGGAGACTGCTTTGACAAACGAACCCCCGGCACTTACGAACTGTACCGCTCGATCCTCAGCCGCTTTCCCGGAAGCGGAGAAGCCATAAATGGTATCGGAAACTGTTTTCTGGAAGGCGTAGGGACAGAAAAGAACATGGAAAACGCCATGAAGTATCACCGGGAGGCGGCCCTGGCAGGATACGAGAATGCGATGTTTAACTATGCGGTCGATCTGGAATTGATGGACGACAGAAACTGCCTGTTCTGGTACGTGAAAAGCGCAGAGAAAGGGGACGCCGAAGCAGCCTGGAAGCTGTTCCAACTGTTTAAAGGGGAAGTTTTGGACTTTACCGTAGACATGAGAAAAGCTATGTACTGGCTTAAGATATCCGCCAACCGCGGCTTTGCACCTGCAGAACTGGAATACAGCCGCAGACTTTCCGCCGGCGAAGATGTCCAAAAAGATACGGAAGCTGCGGAAGAGTGGTGGAAGAGGGCAAAGGAACATTTGGAAAAATGCTGATGAATAAATATTCGGGCAGCAGTACTGAATAAGTACCGCTGCCCATTTTTTATTCTATTCTGTTCTTCAATACGTACAAGGATATGGGAGAACAGTATTCCGTGAAAAATCCGGCATTTGTTAAGCATAGAGTGCAACACTCTATATAGACAATAGTGCCAAAATATATTATAATCTGTAATAGAACTTGTGCATATTGATTCTTTTTTTCGGAGGCTGATCATGAAATTCTGTCCTTCCTGCCTGAAGCAGATCGAGGATCATGCATATACATGCCCCTACTGCGGGTACGAAGATTGCTCGACACTTCAAATATCCTACTACCTTCCCGCCGGAACCATCCTGAACAACCGATATTATGTCGGAAAAACGCTCGGCCACGGAGGATTTGGAATTACATATATCGGAAAAGATACGGTCCTGGACCGTACCGTAGCCATAAAAGAATATTATCCTACGGGGCTCGCTTCCCGCAGCATGGACAGCACGACTGTTGAGTCTTATGGGGGCGAATTTGGCGTACAGTTCCATTCGGGACTGGATAGATTCATGTCCGAAGCAAAAAAACTGGCGGAGTTTGGACCCGGCCAGGGAATTGTGCAGATCCATGACTGTATCCGTGCCAATAATACAGGCTATATCATCATGGAATACCTCCGCGGCTGTACCATCAAGGATATGGTCAAAAATGGTAAGATATTTACTTTTGCAGATGCTGCTTTCATCCTTGTTCCTGTGCTGGATACTTTGAATGTAGTACATTCGCACGACATTATTCACCGGGACATAGCGCCGGACAATATCTTCATCACGGATGAAGGCAAGATCAGGCTGATCGATTTTGGCGCTGCGCATTACGCCGAAAAAAATGTGGATAAGACGGTATCGGTGGTTCTAAAGCATGGCTTTGCACCGGAGGAGCAGTACAAGACACATCCGCGTCTGGGACCGTGGACGGATATTTATGGCGTCAGCGCCACTTTATACTTTATGGTAACGGGAAAGAAACCCGTCAGTTCCATAGATCGAATGCCGGACGATGTACTTACTCCGCCTTCCGTATTTAATACTAATGTTACGCCGGAGCAGGAAGCTGTGATACTAAAAGGCATGGCAGTCCGGGCGGAAAACAGGTATCAGAGCGCGAAGGAGATGAAAAATGCGATCCTCAGGTGCAGTGCAGCTGAAATGAAGCCGGGAGAAGAACCTATAAGGGTACCGTGGCCGAAAAAGACAGAGCAGCCCGAAGATGCTCCTGAGGATGAGACTACAGTTAAGCTGAATCCCGGTAATCATCCGGATCCGCCACCTCCGCCGAAACCAAAGCCTGTAGGAAAAGGTAAGCTTATAGCTGTGCTTGCTGCGATAGTATTAGTTGCCATTGCGGGGGTCATAGGAATGATTATGACAAAGCGTACTCCTCCGGAGCCCGAACCGTCAGGCGGAGTCGCACAGATAACAGGTACAGAAAATAAGGCGGAAGAGACTGCTGCGGAGCAGCAACAAGAAACAGATTCGCAAATAACGTCCGAGATCGAAGAAGACGCAGACTCGGAAAGCATGTCCGAGACCGAAGAAGATGCAGATTTGCAAAATACAGCGGGAATTGAAGGAGATACAGATCCGCAGATCATATCGGGCGCCGAAGAAGATATAGAGTCACAAAGCATACCGGGAACCGAAGAAGATACAGATTCTGAAGAGACAATTGAATACTTCGTCACGCATATACACGCGGACGGCACAAGTACAACGGAAACCGGAACTGCCGCCGAAGGCAGCCGTCAGGTTATCAATCCTTCACCGGGCGAAAACGAAAAGTATGCAGCAGTTTCCCTGATCAGCGGACAGCCGACCGTCACAATCGACGACTCTACGGGCGAAGCAGTGATCGAGGCGAATGCCATGTTTTCTCCGGTACAGCTCAAGTACTATTATCAGAATGGCGCATCCGAGGCCGGTTCATCTGCAACTCCCGCATGGTTCGGCATGCTGCTCGATGCTTCGGGATCTATGAGCTTTACATTTGACGAACCGGAACCGATCATGGTGGACGAGAGCTACCCTGTGAATCAGCCGCTTTCTGACGAGCAGATCGGCGAAATACTGGATAAAAAGAATACTGATAACTATGCGCTGGGGTATGCCAATTATTGCTATTACGTTAATTCTTCGGAGGCTAATAACGAGTACAGTCCTCTTGGCTACTGGGAGGGAAATTCATCTGCGACTATCCGAGTTTCCGATCGAAGCATAATACCGATTCTTGCGGATTCGAAATATATAATGGGAGTGGTGCATGCAGATACTCCGGGGACTGCCGGATGGTATACCCTCTCAGGCGCCAGGTCAACGGAGATATACGAAACCTTATCTACTTCCGTAGCACTCATGGGAGAGGGACCGGTAGAAATGTTTGTCGATGAAAACAGACATCTTTGCTGCAACTTTTTACTGTCTCCCGGCGCCGGAACAACGCATACCTCGTACGTGTACGAACGAAAGGACGATAATCCGAACAGAATCGAAGTGCTGCAAAGACTGGTGTCCGAGCTTGTGCTTTCGGCAGAGCAGAAATATGCCGACCCGAAATTCTCACTGATCAGATTCAGCAGCAATGCATTTGAGGACGAAAAACTTCTGCTCAGGAACTGGACGGATGATCCCGCAAAGGCGATTTCTTCTCTTAACCGAACATACAGCAACGGGACAAATATCGGAGAAGAACAGGAAGACGGAACGCTGTTATATAATTATGGAGTCATGCCTGAAACAAGTACCCGAACAGGACTCAGGACATTTATGCAGCTGCAGGGCCCTCTTACGGATGCATCACAGAAAAGGGTCATAATCCTGATAGGAGAGGGAGCTGATACCGATGAACTGGGTACGGAGAAGGATGAGAACGGCTTCAGTGCAAACGATTATATACAGGAACTGAAAAATGAAGGCTACACGGTTGTAACAGTACTCTTCCTGGGAAGCTCCGGCCTTGCCGAAGAAGCAGAGACCTGGCTCAGGTCATGTGCCTCAATCGGTTCTGACGGTCAGCCGCTGTACCGGAGGCTCGAAAACGCGGACGAGGAGGCAATAACTGCACTGGCGGATGAGATTATGGAAGAATTGAAAAATTGAGCTACCAAGACAGGGGACGGTTCTCTGTCTTGCAGCTATCTGCTCACCTGCGCGGATAGCTGCTCAGCACATCGCTGGCGCCGGTCAGATAATCCAGTGAAACATCATAGAATCTGGCAAGCAGCAGGAGGCGGTCTACAGGGATGCGCGTCTTCCCACTTTCATAATCGGAATAGGTGCGCTGCCCGACAAATATCTGTTCAGCGATGGTCTGCTGGGTAAAGCCTCTTTCTTCGCGGATTTCTCTAATGCGCTCGTTGACGTTCATGTGTTATGCCTCCAGGTAAAAAAAAGATTACGCTTTTACTATAAAGTAATAGAACATTATCAATAATACAAAGAAAAATTGACAAATAGAGCTATAAACGCTAAAATCATTTATGAATAATAAAGTATATTACTATAGATTTGTACATTTTAAAATACTTAATCGTCGTAAATGGACGCTATTTTTTAGACATTCATTAATTGAATTTGATGGGTTAGAGAGAGAGGAAACAGATAATGAGAATCAGTTATTCTTACAGGAGCTACAAGGATAATGAAGAGGCGACGAAATGGAGCCGTATAGCCGCAAAAGTTCAGGCAATGAGCTTTCCGATTATTTTAATAACCTGGGTGGCTTTTTATAAAATGCTGCCGGCCCATCCAATTCTTTCCCTTGTTCTGGGGCTTGTAGTTGGTTTGGCCATTGCTGTAGGAAGCATTAGGTATTGCCGCAGAAAAGAAACTGAATGTGTTGTAAATAAGGTCGTAAAAGATATGGCAGGAAATAATCTTTCCGATGAAGAAAAGAAAAGGTTAATTGTAGAGGCGCTGAAGAACAGATCAAATAAGTGATCAAACCCGGATTAAATAGTGATGATTCTGTAAATACCGGATTTTCCGCTGTCAGAAGACGGAAACGCCGGTATTTTTTTCAAAATAAATTACTCTGTCTGGACATAAATTATAAAACATATTATACTATTCGTGCATATCTTGTGCATTTTTGCGCCTGGTTTTATGAAATGTCTATGAAACGTTGTTAATCCTGCATGAAGGAGATAGAAATGAAATTTTTAAAGTCCTTAAACAAACAGTCTGATATTACAAAGGCTGACTCTGCAAAAGATGTATCGGATCTGCAAAAGGCCCTTTCCGAGATAATTGCCGAGGGATGGCGTTTTGAGCTTGCCCTTGAGAAGACTCTGGGGCGCATTGATGTGATGGAGGCTGAACGCCTCGGAAGGCAATACCGTTATTTTTCAGATAAAGTAAGAAAGGCTGCATCCACGGCCGGTATCACCTGCCTAGATTTGACCGGTCATCGCTATGATATCGGAATGGCTGTGCAGGCTATGAACCTGGAAGAATTTGATGAAGAAGAAGACCTGATAATCAGCCGCATGATCGAACCCGTGATTCTCTGCAATGGTCGGGTGATCAAAACCGGCATGGTAATGCTTAGCCGTACCGCTACCGAAATTTGAGGGGGAGAAGAATATGAAACGATATGTCGGCATAGACCTGGGTACTACGAACAGTGTAATCTGTACTTTTGATGGAAAGGAAACCCAGGTTTTTAAGAGTCCTGAAATGAATGATGTAACGCCTTCTGTGATCTATGTGGATAAACGGGGAAACCGCTTCTACGGAAGGCGGGCTTACGACATGGCACCACTGAATGAAAAAAACTCAGCGTCACTGTTCAAACGTTATCTGGGAACGAACATGAAATTTACTCTGCAGGGTCAGGAAATGACACCGGAAGAATGCAGCGCAGAGATCCTCAGAGTACTTTTCGGCTATCTTCCGCCCGAGATAGCCAACGACCCGGAAACAGCCACAGTCATCACGGTTCCCGCAGCATTTAATCAGATGAAAAAAGATGCCACCCTTGAAGCAGCACGCCTGGCCGGTATTGACCCGGTGACGTTGATGCAGGAACCTGTCGCCGCTGTTATGAGTGTAATGAAAGCATCACCGGGTGAGAAGAGATTTCTGATCTATGATCTTGGAGGTGGGACCTTTGATGTTTCGATTGCAGAGAGTATTGGAAGTCGGGTGAATTTACTGGCTCAGGGTGGCAGAGAAATGTGCGGCGGCAGAGACTGGGATCGAATGATCTTTCAGCAGATTGCCCTGCCCTGGATCCGGGAGCATTTTCACCTGCCGGATAACTGGTCTTCGGATCCTGCCTGGCGAACACTTTTCCGCCTCACAATGTATGCCTGCGAGCAGGCAAAAATAGAACTATCATCCATGGAGCAGACGGAAATACGTATGGACGAGATACGTTTGAACGCAAGGGATCTGGATGGCGAAGAGATTTATCTGGACATTCCCATAACCCGGGAGGCAATGGAGTCGATCATAGAAGATACGGTCTGGGATACAGTGGAGGTTTCAAGACAGACTCTGGAAAAGATTGGTTTAACGGAAAAGGATATTGAACAGATCGTATTTATAGGCGGCCCCACAAAATATGCACCGCTTCGTGAAAAAGTGATGGAAGCGCTAAGCCTTAAATCGACTACTTTTGTGGATCAGATGACCTGTGTGGCAGAAGGCGCCGCTATTTTTGCCGAATCCATTGAATGGGGAGATAAAAAGCATCGGCGAAAAAAGGTGCGAGAGGAGCTGGCTGCCGCGCCGAACATTACCCTGCGATACGAAAAGCGTACATCTTCAGATTATGCGAAGATAGGTTTTGTATCATCGGGGCCGGTAAACTATACGGTAGAAGTAACAGCTGCCGCAACAGGCTGGTCCTCCGGCCGAATTGATATGAAGAAGAGTATGGTGGTTTCCGTTCCGCTTACTATGGCCGGGGAAAATACGTTTCATGTGTCAGTGTGGGATGCATCCGGCCACAGGGTGAAAATGGCTTCGGACACTCTTGTCGTTACGAGAACCATGGCTGTTATCGGCACTATTCCTGCGTCTGCTCCCATCGCTGTAAAAGTACTGGATCGCGTAGGCGGTAAGGCTGTTCCCGTGTATCTGGTCGAGGAAAACGATTCTCTGCCAAAGACCGGGCAAGTCAGCTTTGTCGCCGGTCAGACACTGGTGGCAGGGAGCGAAAGCGCCCTCGTGTTTACACTTTGGGAAGGTGGGATAAAAGATCCGATTGAGGATAATCGCTACATCGGAACTTACCATATTTCGGGCAAATCCCTGCCGGATGGAACGGTTCCCATCGGTGCGGAGATCATCTGTAACTATGAGATGACCGATGCCGGCGCTCTGCGGCTGGGGGTAACCATACCCTGTATTGGTGTAAACTTGCCTCAGGCGAATTTTTATTCCAGACAAGAAGGACAGACGGCTTTGGACGACAAGCCGAATATGCTGCGGCAGGTCACTTCTTTGGAACGGCGCCTGGCTCTGATGCAGGGACGGCTCCCGGACTCTGCAGAAATTAAAAAGTTGAATGAAAAAACGATAAAGGTGCGCGATATTATCGAGCACAGCGACGATCCTGAAGACTTCCTGCAGGCCAATAATGATCTTCTGGAATGTATGCGCTCCATAGCGCGAGTGCGTCAGGCGCATTTGAGAGATATTCGTCTTTTGGATCTGGATCAGGTGACTGAAAAATTTAATCATAACAAACGCCATGCTTCAGAGGAAGAAATCGCACTTTTCAAGGTTGCCAGGGAAGCAGCACTTAGAGCTGTAGACAGGGAGTCGGGCGATTTTGAGGCTAACATGGATGAATTAAGACTTCGAGCAGATGTGCTTCTCTGGCGCCAGGATGATGTTATCGAAGTTAATCTGATGCAGCGCCTTTCTGAACCGGGTAATTTTACCGATCGTATGAAATTTGACCAACTTCGCGCTGCCGGACTTACTGCACAGCGGACCGGAAATTATCAGGAAATGCGCCGGGTGCTGTCAGAACTGCTCGCTATCGAAAAGCCGGACATTGCACAGAACGCCGAATCCATGATGGATAAGGTGAACGTAGTCAGAAAATAAAAAAGTGGTACAGATGGTTTGACTGACAGGCTGCGGAGCGGACAATCAATCAGCGGCAAACAGCGTAGCAGACTGCAGGCAAACCATTGACTTATGTCAGAGGAGAATAAAAATTGAGCGATAATCAGCGCTGGCTTGGCATTGACCAACAGCTGGCGGATGGAAATCACATCAGGAGCCTGTATGTACGGGGCAGCGCATGGCAGCTGTACACAACTACCGAGGATGGACAGGCACTGGCAGTAGAAGAGACACTTTACAGCCGATGGCTGGATATGGGTTGGGTGGAGGCCGGTCTATGTGAGGATATTCCGGTTGGCAACAATACTGTTGTACACGTGATAAGCGCCAGAGCCGGAAGCCGAATCTGCAGCCTGAGTTATGGACCGTATCCGCATCAGCGCGCACAAGCCCTGGATTTTATAAAAGCATTGCGCCGTTCTCTCGACCGTATGGGCGTGATCTGCCTGAACAATGCGATCTATATAGAACGGTTTTCCCTGATCCTGCCGACAGAGCAGACTGCGGATAAGAACATTTCTGTCAACCTGGCAGCAGGTCGGTTCCTTACGGGCGGACTGGAAGTTCCCCTTTCTGCCGTAACTTTAGTTCAGCAGTATGCGCCTTATCTTACAGAGAGTGATGTCAACCTGATGCTTGACAGGCTGCATCTGTCAAGGGACGAAGGAGCAGCCGGGCTTCTGATATCCGGAACAGCAGAAAAAGCTGACGGAAAAAGGAAAACCGATCGTGCAGAGAGACAAAAGGGACCTTTTTGCCTGCCGGGTCGCCCTGCTCTGGAGCACTTTTTTCGGGAAGAGATCATAGATATTGTCGATCACGAGGAAGCTTATCGTAGAATGGGTGTAGGTTTTCCGGGAGGGACCGTTCTGTTTGGCCCGACCGGATGCGGAAAAACATTTGCCGTGCAGAAACTTTCGGAGTATCTGGGATGGCCGGTATATTACATCGATTCCGGAAATATCGGCAGCAAATATGTACACGAAACTAGCCGGAAGATCAGCGAGATTTTTGATCAGGCCGCCGAAAATGCTCCGGCTATCATTATAATCGATGAAATGGAAGCTTTTCTGTCAAGCAGGGAGAACAGTATGGGCTCGCGGGAAATCCACATGGAAGAAGTGGCCGAATTCCTTCGGCGCATTCCGGAAGCACCCGAAAAGAGAATCCTGCTCTTCGGCATGACTAATCTGCTTGATACAGTCGACAAGGCAATCCTCCGCAGAGGCCGATTTGATCACATGATCGAGGTCGGTATGCCTTCTGAAGAAGAGATTCTGTCCCTGCTTCAAAGCCTGCTTATGGACAAGCCGGTTGCAGAAGATTTGCCGCTGGTCGAGATAAGCAAGGAACTGCATGGCAGACCGATATCGGATATTTCTTTCCTGATCAGGGATGTTGCCAGACGCACGGTCAGGGCGGGAAAAGAGGAGATCGGGGTGGAAGAACTTTTAGACGCAGTCAAAGCGCTTCCGCCGCAGAATGGGGCGAAGAGGCGTATTGGTTTCCACATCGGTTGACAGTGGTTTTACTACAAAGGAGAAATAGAAAAATGGCAATAGTTACAGATTGGCAGAAGCCCCTTGAGGAATCCATTGAGGCCATTCTCCGGAATCCGGACGCGACGATCAAAGATCTGGAAGAAGTACGAAGAGCCTTATCTATGCTTTGCGAGGGAGAAAGTGTTAAAGCACTATTTGCAAAAGTCGATGAGGTGTATCGTCAGCGGATAGTTTCTTTCCGGGATGCTGCAGACAAGATAAAGAACGGTAAGACTCGAGAAGAAGTGCAGGATGCTATGAATGAAATTCGCTCCCTGGACGTATTCGAAGACAAGACGGAAATTCTTCGACTGGGAGAGGAACGGCTTGAGGCCTTCCGAGTGCAGGAGCAGAACGAGGCTAAGGCAAAAGAGATCCGGCGTAAGAAGCGAAAACGGAACATTGCCATAACGGCTGTCGCATGTGTTTTTGCAGTTGTTCTTGCATGTGTATTTTTTGTTAAACGCCGGGAAGCAGAATTTGACAAGATGAAAGAACAGCTGCAGATCCTGATTGACGAAGGAAACACCGCCGAAATCATGGAACAATTGAATAAGATGGAGAATTATTATGCAACTAACGATGAATTGTATTCGAGCTACGAAACGGTTTTAGAGGATGTGGCCGGGAAGCATGGTTTTAAAACAGCTTTCGCATTACAGGATATGCTGATCAGTGAAGACTCTTCTCTGAAATGGAACAACCGCTTAACATTTACCGATTGGTCTGTGGAGCAGTTGAACGATCCGGCTTTGTCCGGAGAGGACAACTGGGAAATAGCCCGGTATTGTTTGGGACAGGAGCATTTGAGCAGCACTGACAGTAATGTTATAGATGCCTTTAATGCCTGTTTCCGGATGATTGTGGAGGAAGTAGAGCAGGATAAAGCAGATTCTCTTACTTATACGAAAGACTGGGTGCAGGATAATCAGTCTTATCTGGTCTCCGTGCCCGTTGATCCTGACCTTGCTCTTCGATTGTGTTATTCGCTGGAAAGCCGGGGTATGGATCTGAAAGCGTTTTTCCCGGATGGGATTGCTGTCAATATTCCGTTAGGTTCTTCTATCAGTGCATTTAATGAGTATGCCAAAGATGATGCGACTGATGATATTCCGCCCGCTCCAGATATGTCTAAACTACTGCCGGTAGCTGTAGTGGAGAGTACATCAAATGATACAGGAACCCAAATATACGATTTGAAATATGATAATGAATGGATGCTGAATAATAGCATCCAATCATTACAGAAAAAGGATAGCCACTATACTATTTTGCTGTTGCCGGAATACCTCATGAAAATTCCAGAAGAAATGCGCGCCGGGTCTTTTGAAGAATGCTCCGCTGTCGTTGCCATGCAGCAACTCTGGATCATGTCAGGCAATACCTATATAATGACATCCAGAACTATTGGTGATTTTTCCTTACCATCAGGCATTGGAAATTACCGGGGATATTACATGGCTCTGGACAGCGCGATTATTTACGACTTGTCCGCAAGCGATCGCTTTTGGTCGTGTGAAGGAAAGGGCCATGATGCTAAAATTAATGACGACGGATGGTTTGAGCTCCATAAATCTGATCCCGGGTTATTTACTGCCGATTACATGTTGGGCAAACATGATCCTGTGTGGTTGAAAGAAAAATATGAAGAAACAATCGATAGTCTTCGATTCTATAAATTTTTTGCATCACTGTCAGATGGACAGCAGACGACAGGAGTGGATATACAGACAGAAGATTCGAGCAATCCAGTATAGAATGAGCAAGAAGATCATAGTGGTTCAGCGGCAGATATCTCTGCAGAGGAAGGAAGACGGTAGTTAATAATGAAACTATATGATAATCCCTTTTATATTCTTGATGTTTCTCCCGTGGAGAACAGACATCAACTGATGGAACATGCGGATGAAGCAAGCCTGCTGGGCGGTTTATCTGTCGAAGATTCAGTATCCACACTGATGCAGATGAATAAGAGAATCGTGGCAGAGCTTGGCTGGTTCCCCGGCGCTGACCCCGCGGCGGCAGCTGCTTTTACTGCTTATATAAAAACGATCTCCGAAGGCGGAAGCGCATCTTTCCCTTCGGTGGAAGGACTTAGATCACCTTTGGCTCAGGCTAATGCCCTGTCCATCCTTTTTGAAATATGGCCTGATTCGCTTCCCTTGTATACCATTGGCCTGTGCCGAAGTCTGGATATGCTTTTGTCAAAAGTAACCGTCAGCGAAATCTTTGCACTTATCAATGAGGATCGCAGAAAAGGGGGGTGGGAAAGCATACCGGATGAAATGACGCTCGCCGGACCGCTGGAAGACAGGATCCGTGAACTTTGCAGGCTTGTGGAGGCAAGATGGAAAAGAATAAGCGCGAATCATCAGGCACAGGTGCTGGATATGTTGCTTTCTTATCGGGACTTTGACAAAAATGGTCAGGTATGCAGGACCGTCTCAGATGCTTACTCCATGCATATCCATGACGAGGAAGAAAGCCTCAGAGAGCAGATTTTAACTGCTCTGAAGAACTATTCCGAAAGAAAGAACTATCTTTATCCTCCCGCGCCAATGTCGAAGGATGTTGAAAAATGGTGTAAGTTGACTGTTCCCTTACGGAAAACAGTAGGACCTGTATTCCGAAATGCCGGCATTATATGCGGATTATACAGGCAGTGTATTGTTGATTATTTTAACAACGCTCCTACAAGCACAAAGACAAAGTCAAAGACAGTTAGCTATTTAAACGGCACCAGAACGATCACGCTTAACTATCAATCCAAGGAAAACGCCACGAAAGATGCTGAAAGCCTGACTGCATGGCTGATCAGTCAATTCCCTGAGCAGACCGAACTGGTGGAACGTCTGAAACAGGACCAAAAAACTCTCTCCGAAATTGTTCCTGCCGAAGAAATGAGGGCTGCCGTTGAGCTGTCGAATGCTAAATGAGAAGACAGTATTCTGCGTTGCGATGAGTTGAAGTATCAATCATGGGGACATGTTTCCTGAACCGGAAATATGTCCCCATGATTCTTTTTGCTCATGATCTGTATTGCATCGCGGACAAACTTGTGATTTCAACCTATTATAATCTTTACATACGCATGAACCCAACAATGATTATCACAAAGCGGATGCTTGAATAAATGAAAAAGCTCACCAATACGGAAATCAGCCGTGTATATTTGGCAAAAAGTAATAGAATATTACCTCTATGATAAAGAAAAATTGACAAATAGAGTCATAAACACTAAAATGAATTATAGCATAGTTTATATAGAAAAGCCTGAATTATTCATAAAAGGTTGATTTAGATAAAAGATACCTTCGTTTCATTTGAAAAAGGCAATTCATTAGTATTTCTCGTCAAAGTTATCTGAAAATAGGCATAGTACAGATATCCAAGTGAATAATTATCTTCTTTATTTATGGGAGGATTAATTATTAATCCTTAAATGAATGTAAAAGTAGCACTACATCCATCTAAATATACTAAATCACCGTTATTTCTCTGCTATATCTTGCATTATTGATGC
>CADCPK010000355.1 GCA_902803215.1 uncultured Lachnospiraceae bacterium | reverse complement strand
TGAACGGCGAAGAGGTTGAGCAGGATCACGTGATCGCATGCGAGAACGTCACCGCTGACAACGTAGACGAGTATCCGTCCTTCTGATCCGGATGACGATATACTTATCTGAATGAATCCGTTACGGTTCGCCACCTCAGGGTGCGGACGGTAACAAATAAAGATAATGAGGGCCGCCGCGCTTAGCGGCGGCTTTTATTGCAACTATTACACGAATCGTGAGGACATGCTTTATTGTCCGGCCGGTTTCTTTATTCTTAAGTACTGGGAGGCTTCCGCAAATGCTGCTGGAAATGAAAAATATCGATAAAGCCTTTAACGGGGTGCCTGTTCTTAAGGGTGTTCAGCTCGAAGTGGAAAGAGGCGAAGTACATGCGCTTCTCGGCGAGAACGGCGCCGGACAATCCACTTTGATGAATGTTCTGACAGGTGTACACCCTCTGGATGCGGGCACGGTGACTTTCGACGGAAAGAACCTTGCGCACATCTCAATCAAGGGCTCGGAGGACGCGGGCATCGCTTTCGTCCATCAGGAACTCAATCTGTTCAACGACATGACGGTCTGGGAGAATATTTTCCTGAACAAAGAGATCGTGAACAGGTTCGGACGCTGCGACAAGCGCGGCATGATCGCAAAATGCCGTGAGCTTTTTGAACGGCTGGATGTATCGATCGACCCGGAAGAGATGGTCGAGGACCTGAAGACCAGCGAAAAGCAGCTGCTGGAGATCTCCAAAGCACTCTTTTTTGAGGCGAAGCTCCTGATCCTGGACGAACCGACCACCGCGCTCAACAACGACGAGATCGACCATCTGTTTCAGATCATCGACAATCTCAAAAAGACAGGCACCTCATTTATCTTCATCTCGCACAAAATGCCTGAAATCTTTCGCATTTCGGACCGCTATACCGTCCTGAGAAACGGCGAATATATCGCATCGGGAAACATAGCGGACATCACGCCCGAGCAGATCACGAACCTTCTGGTGGGAAATACGATGTCCTTCAAAGATATCTATGAGACCAGAAAGACCGGCGATGTGATCCTTAAACTTACCGACTACTCGGGTCCCGGCTTCGAAAACATCAATCTGGAAGTAAAGCGCGGGCAGATCGTAGGCCTTACCGGGCTTCAGGGCGCGGGCAGCTCCGAACTCATGCAGTGCATGTTCGGCGTGACACGCGCGACGCACGGCACCCTTGAGGCCAACGGAGTCCATGTACCGCCGCACTCGACACACCGCGCAATGAAGGCGGGCATCGCCATGCTGGCTTCCAACAGAAAAGAAAACTCAGTTATCCCCGATATGTCTCTTCTCGAAAATATGTACCTGGCGGAGCATACTCTCTCGGCCGGTAAATTTGCGATCAACAAAAAAGAAGAGCAGCAGAAGTACGAAAACTACCGTAAGATGCTGAACATCAAAGCACAGGACAGCAGCGACTCCATCCTCTCGCTTTCGGGCGGCAATCAGCAGAAGGTATTTCTGGCCAGGTGGCTCAACACCAATGCGGACATCCTTTTGCTGGACAATCCCACACAGGGAATCGACGTCGGCGCAAAAGCGGAGATATACAAGCTGATACTCAAGATGGCCGGGGAAGGCAGGACGATCCTGATCAACACACTGGAGATCCCCGAGCTGCAGAAGATCGCAGACTACTGCGCGGTATTCTACGAAGGAAAGATCGTCAAGATCCTTGAGCACAGCGAGCTGGATGATCAGACGGTGATGTATTATTCGACAAATGCGGCAGGCATAGCGTGAGAGCGGGAGGAAATAAAAGATGGTTAAGAAAAATTCATTTGGGAAGTGGGTTTCCCAATACAGTTTCATTTTGGTATTTGTCGCGATCTTCGCGGTATATGCGATCACTTCGAACGGTCTTACCCTTAACGGAGTGATGAACATTTTAAGACACTCGGCGGTCATCGGCATCATCGGCATCGGTATGGGCATGGTGTGCATCACCGGTGAGATCGATCTTTCGGTCGGTTCCATGCTGGCCCTGAACAGCGGGTTTGCCGTTATTATTTACAACATCACCGGCAGTATTTTTGCCACCCTTCTTTTCTGCCTGGGGTTCGGCGCTGTATGCGGTGCGGTTAACGGAGTTCTGGTAGGCTATGTAAAAATGCCTGCGTTCATCGTAACGCTGGCAACCATGCTGATCTACCGTTCGTTCGCCCAGTACTTCTGCCAGGTGTTCCCCAAAGAACTTTGCGGCGGCGGCAGCTCGGTCTACCGTATGATCAACAGCCTCGACTCCTATCAGACCTTCTATGGCTTCGGAAACGGTAAAGTGGCCAAGGTTCCGATCGTAGGTATCGTGCTGATCCTGGTCGTTGTCCTGTTTACTTACATCACCACAAGCACAAAGTTCGGCAAAAAAGTATACGCGATCGGCAGCAACGAAAAAGGCGCGGCCATGAACGGTATCAATGTCAACCTGATGAAGACGGTCGTGTTCATCATCACCGGAGCTCTC
>CADCPK010000354.1 GCA_902803215.1 uncultured Lachnospiraceae bacterium | reverse complement strand
TTGGTAATGAAAGCCCTGATTCAAATAGAATTACACTTGTAACTCCAAAGCCTGAAAATGGTGTACGATTACAAGCTACACTTGGTACTCAGAACCCCACGGGCTTGCCCGTGGGAGCAGTCAGATGGATATTTTGCTTTTGCTTTTTCTCTTTTTGTCAGATACGCGATATTCGGATATGGTATAGCAGGAAGAAAAACGAAGTGAATTCGAAATGACCTCGAAGTGGTCTCGAAGTTTGTTTTTCCGTGCGGACGCTGCAATTGTCAGTAACGTGAGCGTTAAACGGCGCAAATGTGTCAATAACGTGTTTTGCTTTCTTTTCCGTGCGGCAGCAGTATATGTCAGTAACGTGAATATGCTTCCGGACGGAAATAAATCAGATACGTGACAGGTTTTTCTTCCCGTGCGAGATCAAATGATGTCAGTAACGTGTATTTATCATGGACGGATATTGTCATTAACGTGAGTCCTCCTCTTTTCCGTGCGGTGTCAATAACGTGATATTCTTACGGACGGATTCGGACGGATCATTCCCCTTTTCTCCCTGCGCAGTCCGGTGTCATATCAGCATGCGTGATCGTTTCGCGGTTTCTTTCTTTTTCTTTATCATTTTTGTCTTCCGTCCGCACCATTTCCCGTATACGAAGCATAGGTATATGCTCTTTGGATCTGGTTCCCGTGCTTTTCCGTGCGGGTGTTTTTTCTCTCTTTTCTGTATTTGATTCTGTATGTGCTGTATACGGACATATGGTTTTTCTTTCCGTGCGAGGCTTTTGCTTTACAGGGCGTTTGATCGTTGGTTTTACTCCATTTTTAATTCTATTTTTCGTTTTTACGGCAGGAGATTTATGACGGTGCGATCTGCTATATCGCGGTTTCGCCGGTATACGGGACGGAATGTTGTTTTAGTTTTCCGTGCGAGTCCGTGCGAGGGATGGCGGATGGATAAGAATAACCGGTGGCAGACATATCGCGCAGCTTTCTTCCGTGCGAGGAAAACCGGCGCCGACCCATACGGGTCGTCTTGTCCTTTTACTCTTTTAATCCGTGCGGGGGCTTTATAGGTGTCTGTCCGGCAATTTCATGCATTGGCAGGGGCAGGCATGGATAGGAGGAAATTAAAAAAGCATATATATATTACGGAATTTGATTTTCGTACCAACTCAAGAGCTTCGTTTTTGAGAAGGAAAACGGACATAACGGATATGCAAAAAGTAAGCGTCTACGAGAAAGGAGGCGGGCGCTATGATGAGATATTCGATCATCAGTGTAGACAAGGTCAAATCGGAAGTAGAGATGCGGCGCCGCTTCATGCATAACGCGCGGCTCTACAGCGTGCTTAACGCAGATCCTACTCCGCTCTACGGTAACCAGGAACTGGTCGAACAGAACGGGAAATCATACAATGAGATCTTTCATGAATACCTCGCATCTCTCCATGTGATGGATGTGCCGGAAAAGAAGATCCGGAAGAATGGTGTATTGGCATACGAAGTGATCCTCCGCTACTCAAAGGACATGGAACCGGACATCAACAAAGACGAATGGGCGAAAGCGTCTCTTGCATGGCTTCAGGAGACATTCAACCCCCCGAGCAGGGAGATCCATTACACCAGTGCAGAGACTGGGAAAGAGATGACTGGCGTTATTGACAATGTGAAAGCGGTGACGCTCCATAACGACGAAGAGACACCTCACCTGCATGCGTTCATCGTGCCGATCGATGACCGTGGACATCTGAACGCCTCATACTATACAAACGGACGGAGCGCGATGTTCCATCTGCACGACTCCTACGCCAAGGCTATGGAGCCGTTCGGGCTGGAACGGGGAGAACGCGGATCAGCTGCATCCCGTGAAAAAGTCGCGAAATATTATCGAAAGCTCCTCGATACGGTCGAGGCGGAACTGCCCTCTCCCAAGGAGGGTGAAACGATCGACGAGTTCCGCCGCCGCTGCCAGGAGATCTATCAGACGGCGCTTGCACATATGCGTGATCAGGAAGTCCGGATGAATCAGGAGATCATCCGTGCGGGGGCTGGCGGTACGGCCGCAAAAGAAGAGCTGTACCAGCTGAAAAAAGAGATCGGTAAAGCCGTCGGGAAGCAAGGAAAGGATATTGACCGGGAAGATATCCGTGCGGCGTCAGACGCATATCAGGAAAAGCGGCGTTTCATCCAGGCTGTTCAGGACTACCCGGATCAGGACAAGGCCCGTCAGTGCGCTGCAGACTATGACCAAATGGTTGCATGGCAGATGCAGCGCGAAGAAAAGCTGAATAAGAAAGAAAAGAAGCGCGGAAGGCAGAGGTTCGATGAATGATGTTTTGGTGCTGCGGACAAATTGGCAAATGAAAAACCCGGATGGAATCTTTTCCGTCCGGGTACTTTTTGGTGTTGTACTGTTACTCGGGTTTGTGCATCGTCTGGTTGAAACCGCCTGTCACGCGGCGCGTTCTTTTGTGCAATAACAGGTTGAAAGCATATCGCCCAGAGTCCTCACTTCGTGCTTCATCCACCGCGGTTATTATCACATCCCCCTAAGGAGCAGTTTTCCCATCAGTGTCCACATGCGTTTCGGCATTACGTCGGGTTCCGGGCTCCCTGCCCGTACCTATATTTGTTGGCGCAACCTGATTTACGCCAATCTACTCATGTTTTTGAGCACTCGGATCCCTTCTTTCCGGATATTGCGTGCCGCGTTGACATCCCTGTCGTGTTCGGCTCCGCAGGTGCAGGTCCATCGCCGGATCGTCAGATCCTTAAGCGCCGGATTCCTTGCCCCGCAGCAGGAGCACAGCTGGCTTGAAGGGAAGAACTTGTCCACCTTCACCAGCACCTTGCCCCGCTCCGCGATCTTGTACTCCAGCATCCGCAGGAACATGCCGTACCCGTTGTCAAGGGTGGCCTTCCCGTTGCCGAAGCCTTTGTTGGCCATGTTCCGCATATTGAGTGTTTCCACGCACACCGCATCGTACTCCTTGGCTATCTGACGGTTTTTCGCCCTTCCGGGCGCCAACCTTCCCCGACAGCTTTCTCTGCTGTCTGGCAAGCGCCTTCTGCGACTTCCTGTAGAAGTGATCCATCCCGGCTGAAACGCCGTTTGAATCCACGTACAGGCCATCAGACTTGTAGTCCAAGCCGAGTACGGCAGATTCGCTGACCGTCGCCGGCGGCGCCTCTTCCTCTGCCTTGTAGGTAATGCTTGCAAAGTAGATCCCGTGATCACGGATCACGGTGGCATAGCAGATCTTCGCGCCGAGCGGCAGGCGGCGGCTGTCACGCACCTTGAGGATCCCTATCTTCGGGATCCTTACCCGCCGGTCCAGGTAATGGATATGAGCTGCATTTGTCGTAGTGTAGCCCTGTCTCCCGTCCCTGCGGCTCTTGTAGTTTGGGTAGCCGCCCTGCTTCGCAAAGAACTTTTTGAAGGCATTGTCCAGCTGCCTGCAGGCGTATTTCAGCGCCTGCGAGTCTGACTCCGCGAGCCAGGCTTTATACCGTAAACTGAAACTTGGAAATTCTTGGAAATTCCAGCCTCTGCCCTTACGGTTAGGCGTTTCCTGTACTGCATAGCCTTCATTCTCCATACGGGGAACTGCCATAGGCACGCCCTTCGGGTGTCCCCGTAACGGTGATTGCATGAGTATTCTTCAGTACAGTCGTTTTGTATCTATTCCCTGTAAGCCACAGACGGTCATCACTCGGTGAGCCTGCCTGCCTTGCAGGGAATTTTACTTTATTATCTCAAGGGTACTGCAATATACGGACCATGATTATCGAACAATTCACATGTATCATGGAACTCTCTTTCCTCGCCTTTGAATTGCGAATCTGTATTTGTGCACTGCCATTCAGAGAATAAGCCGCGCAGCACCTTCCTGTGATAATTACATCTTCCACAACACTTTTCTTCGTTCATCTCAAATTCTCCTATGCTACCAATTTGTCTATGTATCCTTGTCCCCTGCGTGCAATCACGTATGACGCCACCTGATGGACATTCAGTTTCTTCGAGTTACAATACTTCTGTTTACCGATTTTGCTGGTGTTCTTTGGATTTACCATCACAACCGCTACTCGGTGATTAAATCCAGCATTTTGCAGCGTCTGCTTGTACCTGTGATAATCGAATATATGAAGCATTCGGTTATATTGTTTCCCCCGACGTTTATTTGATGCTGTCTGCTTAGCTTTCGTCCGTCTGAAATCCAGATCTTCAATGACAACATCCTTACATCGGTTTTCCGCGTATTCAATAATATCGGCTACCACGTTTCTGATTTCCGCTTCAGCGCGGTTTCCTGTCCCATGTAACTTCAGATCATAGTGTTTCTGATATATCAGGTTTCCGCTTTCATCAGTCTCCGATAATTCGATGAAACCATCGTTGTAATCAAGACCGATTGTCCCATATTTGCTGACCGTCCTGAAGATGTCAAATGACTGCTCAAATATCACCTGCAGATACCATCTGTTCCCGACTCTGTGGAACCGGTACGATAACGGATAATCACCGTTTCCCGCTGTATCATATGATGCCAATATCGTAACTAAATCGTCCTTCATGTATTTGAAATCCAGCCCACCGATACTTACATACTTGTCGCAAACTTTATTGCCTTTGCAATACTTGTATTCCTTGCGGATATCCAGTTCAAAAGTATCTGTCGCAGCATCATATTTCAGTCTGCACATCTGATTTCCGAATGACTCATCGGTGCTGCCGAGATAGAAGATGTTCTTGTCGCGGGCTTTCACAAAATCGTTATGCCAATTCTCATGTGTCTTATATCCGTTCTCCGTAAGCCGATACTGCTTATCGAACATCGCTTTGGAACCATAGCACATGTCGTAAACCTTGTTG
>CADCPK010000353.1 GCA_902803215.1 uncultured Lachnospiraceae bacterium | reverse complement strand
GCTGTATGGCTCGATCCCGAGAAGACCAGCCCGTACGATTTCTACCAGTACTGGAGAAACGTGGATGACGCCGATGTCATGAAGTGCATCCGTCTTCTGACCTTCCTTCCGATGGAGCAGATCGAAGAGATGTCCTCCTGGGAAGGCAGTCAGCTGAACAAAGCCAAAGAGATCCTTGCTTTCGAACTCACAAGCCTGGTACATGGAGAGGAAGAGGCGAAAAAGGCTCAGGACGCGGCACGTTCACTTTTCGGCGGCGGCGGTGTTTCCGCTGACATTCCGTCCACCATTCTTGATAAGGTTCTGTTCAACGAGGATAACAAGGTCGATCTGATCAGTGTCCTGGTAAAGACCGGACTGGTTCCCAGCAGGTCCGAGGGACGCCGTGCGATCGAGCAGGGTGGTGTTTCGATAGACGGAAATAAGATCACGGATATCTTTTACACGATAGCCAAGGATGCCATTCCCGAGGATGGCCTGCTGGTAAAACGCGGCAAAAAGAAATTCCATAAGATCTTCAAATAATAAGTTAGACAGTATAATCCGGGAGGAAAACAAAATGCAGAAATACGGAGTAAACGAGCTTCGTAAAATGTTCCTTGACTTCATGGAAAGTAAAGGACATCTTATCATGAACAGCTTTTCACTGGTTCCGCAGGGGGACAAGAGCCTCCTTCTGATCAATGCAGGTATGGCACCGCTCAAACCTTACTTTACCGGCGCCGAGATCCCGCCGCGCAAGAGAGTGGCCACATGCCAGAAGTGTATCCGTACAGGCGACATCGAGAATGTCGGTAAAACAGCCCGCCACGGAACTTTCTTTGAGATGCTCGGAAACTTCTCCTTCGGCGATTACTTCAAAAAAGAAGCTCTTGCCTGGAGCTGGGAGTTCCTGACAGAGGTCGTCGGTCTTGACCCGGACCGTCTGTATCCGTCGGTATATCTTGACGACGACGAGGCTTTCGATATCTGGAACAAACAGATCGGCATCCCGGCAGAGCGTATCTTCCGTTTTGGAAAAGAGGACAACTTCTGGGAGCACGGCGCAGGCCCGTGCGGTCCTTGTTCCGAGATCTACTATGACCGCGGAGAAAAATACGGGTGCGGCAAACCCGGCTGTACCGTAGGCTGCGACTGTGACCGTTACATGGAAGTGTGGAACGATGTGTTCACACAGTTCGAGAATGACGGAAACGGAAACTATACCGAGCTGATCCAGAAGAATATCGATACCGGTATGGGCCTTGAGCGTCTGGCCGTTGTCGTGCAGGACGTCGATTCCATCTTTGATGTCGACACGATCTGCTCGCTCCGCAACCTGGTATGCGAAGTTGCCGGAAAAGAGTACGGCAAAGTATATAAAGACGATGTGTCAATCCGTCTGATCACGGACCACATCCGTTCCGCTACATTCCTGATCTCCGACGGTGTTATGCCGACCAACGAAGGCCGCGGATATGTCCTCCGCCGTCTGATCCGCCGCGCAGCACGCCATGGCAGACTTCTGGGAATCAAAGGCACCTTCCTTGCCACACTGAGCAAAGAGGTGATCGAAGGTTCCAAAGCCGGCTATCCGGAGCTCGAAGAGAAGAGAGAGTTCATCCTCAAGGTCCTGACCAACGAGGAGAACCAGTTCAACAAGACGATCGACCAGGGCCTTCGTATCCTTGCGGATATGGAAGACGAGATGGCTGCCGCAAACGTAAAGACACTGAGCGGCGAAAGCGCCTTCAAACTCTACGACACCTACGGATTCCCGCTCGACCTCACCAAGGAGATCCTGGAAGAGAAGGGATGCGAGGTCGACGAGGAAGGCTTCCACACCTGTATGGAAGAGCAGAGAGTCAAAGCGCGCGAAGCCAGAGAAACGACCAACTATATGGGCGCCGATGCGACCGTTTACGATCAGATCGATGTCAATATCACTACTGAGTTTACCGGATACAACCGTCTGGAGAACATCTCTAAGGTGACGGTCCTCACGACAGAAAAAGAGATCGTCGATTCTCACCTCGAGGGACAGAAGGGTACGATCTTTGTGGAACAGACCCCGTTCTATGCTACCATGGGCGGTCAGGTCGGCGACACCGGCGTGATCGAGACGCAGAACGGTTCGTTCAAAGTAGAAGAGACCATCAAGCTCCGCGGCGGCAAATACGGCCATGTGGGACAGATGGTATCCGGCATGATCTCGACGGGAGACGATGTGATCCTCAAAGTGGATGTACCTTCCCGCGAGAATACCGAAAAGAACCACAGCGCTACACATCTTCTTCAGAAAGCGCTGAGAAATGTCCTTGGCACACACGTAGAGCAGAAGGGATCGCTTGTCACTCCCGACCGTCTGCGTTTCGACTTTGCCCATTTCCAGGCGATGACGGACGAGGAGATCGAGAAGGTAGAGAATATCGTAAATGAGCAGATCGAAGCGGATCTTCCGGTCCTCACCGCGATCATGAGCATCGACGAGGCCAAGAAGACCGGCGCCATGGCTCTGTTCGGCGAGAAATATGGCGATGAAGTCCGCGTGGTCAGCATGGGTGACTTCTCCGTCGAGCTCTGCGGCGGTACACACGTCACAAACACCGGAAAGATCGGACAGTTCAAGATCGTTTCCGAATCCGGCATTGCTGCAGGCGTGCGTCGTATCGAAGCGCTCACCGGAAAAGGCGTGATCGAATACTATCGTCAGCAGGAGAAGCTGCTCCTTGCCGCAGCTGCACAGCTTAAGAGCTCACCCGCAGAAGTGGCAGAGAAGATCGGCCATCTGCAGGCCGAGATCAAATCGCTCTCAAGCGAGAACGAGGCTCTGAAGAGCAAGCTTGCACAGAATGCTCTCGGCGATGTTATGGATCAGGTGCAGGATGTGAACGGCGTTAAGCTTCTGGCTGTAAAGGTTCAGGGCGTAGACATGAACAAACTGCGCGATCTTGGCGATCAGCTCAAAGAGAAAATGGGCGAGGGCGTTGTTCTTCTCGTGTCGGTCAACGGCGAGAAAGTAAACCTTCTGTCCATGGCTACCGATGCGGCGCAGAAAGCAGGCGCTCATGCCGGAAACCTCATCAAGCAGGCGGCAGCGATCGTCGGCGGAGGCGGCGGCGGACGTCCGGGCATGGCTCAGGCGGGCGGCAAAAAGCCCGAAAATGCCGATCAGGCGGTAGAGGCTGCGAAGTCGATCCTCGAGAAAATGCTTCACTGAGAAAAACGTCATTTACCGGTCACAGGCCTAAAGCTGTGACCGGTTACAAAAGTCGAAAGCCGGGCTAAAAGTTTGTCAGATTTTTTCAAAAATTTATTGACGAAATGAGCCCCGGTGATATATAATACAATTCGTGCAATAAAAATACCCGATCAGTTGTATTTAAGCACAAAATTTACAACTGGAGGGAGGTTAGGTGTGAGTCTATGTCAAACGTTATCGTAAAAGAGAACGAGACTTTAGACAGCGCTCT
>CADCPK010000352.1 GCA_902803215.1 uncultured Lachnospiraceae bacterium | reverse complement strand
TTGAACAGACTTCCGCTGATGTCTGAGATGTCTTCAATTGCGACAGAGGTTTCATCTATTGTGACCGTTCCGCAGATTTCATCGACTTTCAGACATGTACCGCTGACATGCTCGTAGATTCCGCCGGTGCCGTAGGCAAAATTATTCCTGTCTGTGCAGGGTGAGAAGTATTCTACGGTGACTTGCGGCCGATTTTTGCGCGCAGCTTTGCCGGTGCAGGTGAGCCGACGCAGAGCAGCCAGCTTTCGGTTGAGTTCTTCTCGCTCGCCTTCACTCAAATACCGCCTGTCGCTGTACTCGACCTGTTTGGATGAGATACAGTCGCCGAACCCCGCAAGGGCATCGAAGGGAGCGAAGATTTTGGCGCGGTGGACGATATTCATCGGTGGATGCTTGATGAAAAATGAGTCATATTTTTGGTGGCGCGGCCTACCGTGGAGAAACAGGGCGCGGTATGGAAAATGATCGGGCATGGGCATGAAGCCGACATGCATTGGGGAGGCGGTCGACATGGTGTTCACCTTCTTTCGTGTTTGGACAGTCCTGAGTAATCTGTCTGATGTAAATATAGCACATATATAGTTAACATGCAATAAGTAAAATGCAAATATAATATTTGCATTTTTGGCGGGGAGAACACAGGGGGACGGTCCCTTTGTGTGTGAATGAAAAAAGAGGCTGATTTTCGATCTGTGCTCTGCATCTGCGCACAAAAGGATCGTCCCCCTGTGTCCCTGAGATTCGTTCACATTTTGTTCACAGTGCCTGACACCGTGAACAAAATGTGTTATTATTGACGAAAAGCACTCAGGGAGGAAAGACAATGAAAATTCGAAAAACAGTTTCCGCCATTTTGATCATGTTTATGATGCTTATGAACACTATACTTCCGGCATCGGCAGAGGTTATGAGTGGGAATGAGAGGCTGAGCAGCTATCAGAATCATTTCACAGAGCCGGCTGAGTACAGTATCGATCTTGGAGATACACAGGAGATGCAGTTTTCGGATCCTTATGCGGCTTATTACAATGTGGTGCAAAAGTGTATAGAGCAGTATGGTAACACAGCTATTGTCGATGGATTCAATTATGGGCAGCAGCACTTTACCGGCCTGTCATTCCTCAAGACGGTAGATTTCAACAGCGATGGCAATGAAGAGCTTCTTCTGGTATTTTATGTAGAAGAAGAAAAATACTACATAACGAATATCTGGGGATTTGATGGAGAAAAAGCCGTTTTGCTGAGTAATCCAAGGAATGGGCAGTATGGCATGAATGGAACAGTGATAAATATTTATCTTGTGAACAATGCTTTTGGCACCTTTCTGCTCGCAGGATCTGCAGAATTATCGGAGTATAATTATTATTACGGCTATGCGGGAGAGGAATTCGGACTTGCGAAGTACCTTGAAGGTGAGGAGTACGGCAGCGTTGACTGTTTGATTGACGGGGTACGGGTTTCTCCTGAGCAGTGGAATGCGGAGCTCAGCACGTGGGGGACGTTCGAAACTGCACAGGAGGCTTATTGGCTTTGCCCTTATGATCAGCAGGAAGCAGATAAGACCCTGGGGGAGACTAACGCGACACTGCAGAAGCTGCAGCAGGCCGGAGGAGGTGCGGAAGCCGGAAGCCAAAGTGGAGCTGCTGCTCAAGAGACCGCGGAGGCCGGAAGCCAAAGTGGAGCTGCCGCTCCGGATACTACAGAAGCCGGAAGTCAGAGCGAAGCTGTCGCTGAAGAGACCGCAGCGTATGGCAATGCCGGCATCGAGGTGGCTTTTTCTTATGACCCCGAAACCGATGCTTACGGCAATCTGTTTATGCATATGCTTAATGAGCAGAATCAGGTCATCAGCTCGGTGGATGAAAGTCGGGGAGGAAAAGCTCAAATACCATTGTTTGTGCAAGGGTTCGGATATCGTCCCTGGCCTTTGGAAAATTCAGGAGGCCTGAATTCTAAAGTTCGTGTAGAGAGGCTTTCGGACGGTCGCATTCTGACAGAGCTTATCTATGGCGTAGTGGCGGCAGGACCGAATCCTCCCAGAGTGGAAGCCTACTATACAGTCTATAGTCCGGACCGGCAATATGGTATGATTCAGGAAGTTCAGGGAATTCGTGGCTTATTCTGCGAGGGGAATGGAAATCCCGCGCCTTATGAGGCCTGCTATCTGAACGGAACAGAATGCAGTTGGTTGGATATTGAGTCTGCCTTTCAGCCGTATAATGTTCAGTTTTCCAATGAAGAGATTCAGGTCGGAACCGGAGAAAGTGTCATTTATCCTGCATTCCTTTCAGCTTCCGCAGGCGGAGAAGAGCTTTTGAACCTGGCGACTACAGTAAATTCAGAGCTTCCTCCGACGAAGGAAGCTCTGAGTATGGCGCCGGCACAGCCGGACAATTAAAAGCATTCCATGCAAGCCTGAAGACATATGGTTGCTTTGAAAAGACTGCTCCTAAGGATTGGTTCGAAGCTTTCTTACGGCTTCGGAAATGTCTTGAAGATGATAATGTTTACAGAGAGCCGATAAATGGCAGAAGAGTTGTATTCTTGGATGAACTGCCATGGATGGATACTGCAAGATCAGACTTCAAAAGCGCATTAGAATATTTTTGGAACAGCTGGGCATCTTCGCAACAGGATCTTCTGTTGATCGTTTGCGGTTCTGCAACATCATGGATCATCAATCATATGCTGAGAGACAGGAAGGGATTTCATAATCGCGTCACTAAACGTATTCAACTTTTTCCTTTTACCCTTAAGGAATGTGAAGAGCTGCCGGAAAATAATGACGTTGTTATGACACGACAGCAGATCATAGAATGCTATATGATTTTTGGAGGCATCCCTTTTTACCTGAATTTATTGGATTCGCGCCTTTCTCCGGCTCAAAATGTTGATGAGCTTATGTTTAAGCCGTATGGCGAGTTAAGAGATGAATACTCAGAGCTGTTTTATTCTTTGTATAAAAAACCGGAAAAACACATAGCGATCATCGAAGCGCTTTCGGAAACGAAGAATGGGAAAACAAGGAAAGAGCTTTCGGAGATCCCCGCAATCGGGGGAGGTTCCGTTCTGACGAAGGATCTGGAGGAACTGGAGCAATGCGGTTTTATCAGAAAATATACAAACTATACCAAGTCTGTGAACGGAGCATACTATCAGCTGGTTGATCCGTTTGTTTTGTTCAGCCGACGCTTTTTGAATCGAACCGGGCGCACAGATCGATCTTCTGATCGATCGAAATGATGGTATAATCAATCTATGCGAAATGAAATTCACGGACGAAGTCTACGAGGTTGACAAATCAGAATTTGGAAAACTTATGAATAGATTGACAACATTCCAAAAAGAGAGCAGGTCTAAGAAAGCAATACACATGACGCTTGTTTCGGTAAGCGGACTTGTACATAATAAATATGCTTCCGTCTTTCAAAATGAAATTTCAGGGGAGCTGTTATTTGAGTGAAACGCGGGAGAGCGCCGGTGAATACTTGAGGACGTTTCTCAGTGACTCATTTTTGCTTGCAAAAATGAGTCACTGAGAAACGTCCCCAAGTACTCATCACAGATTATGCTCTTTCCTGAACCTCCGTATCTCATCTCTCCGCAGCTCTGCCAGGACGGCGTTGTCAGCTTCGCTCGGAAAATCCGCTGTGGGATCGACGATGCCAAGTACACGACCGATGATTCGCACGTGATCGTCCTCCGTGCTGAGGGCAAACGGGGCATCTTTATTCACCGAATAGGGACCGCTTTCGCCCAGGCGCTTGATGTGTATGCCTGCGCGGGAGGAACAGATCACATCTTCGCCCACATAGGCAGCATCGGCGTATTGTACGTAGACCCACTCGTCTTCGTGATAGACGGGGAGCATACTGCTGCCTTTTACCTGAATGATGGCGTTGGCGTTCTCGCTGCGCGCGCTCTTGAATACGAAGCGATAGTCCTCTACCGGAATATCGCTGTAGTTGAAGCCGTCGCCCGCGGCCGCTTTTGTCGAAATTACGGCGACGCCCAGAGTGCTGTCGTTGATCAGG
>CADCPK010000351.1 GCA_902803215.1 uncultured Lachnospiraceae bacterium | reverse complement strand
GCAAGTACTTTGTCCATCGTCTCTTTGTCGGTATACAGAGGGACGAAGTTGCGTCTGCCCGCTTCACCTTCCGGGATGTACGAAGCAATTTTTTCCATTAATTCTTTATTAAGATCCTCTTTCATCACTGCCATTTAATCTCCCCAAATATATTTGTATCTATTATACCCGACCGGTTTAAATAAGAAAAGCTATTTTTTACTAACACGCGGAGTGGGATAATGACGGTTTCGACAAAACTTCCTATGGACACCCGTATTCGCTCTAATCTATAATAGAAGGAACTCTATAACGAAAGGAGCGATCCCATGTTCAAACGCCCCCTGTGCGTACTATGCCTGCTATTCATGCTCGCCTGTTTCGCCGCCGACCGGCTCGGCCTTGCAGCTGTCCGCGGCAATCCCCTTCCTCGTTCGCTTCAGGAACAGATCTCATCGCTTTCTTCAGCCCGCATCTCGGGCGAAATATCCTCCATACGCACAAAAGAAGACGCAACCGATCTTATCCTCTCAAACGTACGTCTGCTGCTCGGCAAAAAATCTTATCCTCTTTCTTCCGTCAAAACCACCCTGAAAGATAAAATCGAATATCTCCCGGGCACGATCCTTATCCTCTCGGGGCACCCGGAACCGATCGAAGGGCCGCGAAACCCCGGAGAGTTCGATTTTCGCAGCTACTACGCGGCGAGGAACATCTACTACTCCATAGAAGAGGCATCCGTGGTTTCCGCGACGAAGTCTCATTCCCTGTTACGCTCCCTGCTCCTCGCGGCCAAAGGCCTCTTCTCCGATGCTCTGGACGACTGCGCCGGGAGTGACTCACCGTTCTTCCGGGCGATGGTGCTGGGCGACAGGCGGGATCTCTCCGACGAGACCTCCCTCCTTTTTCAGATCACCGGCATACTGCACATCCTTTCCATATCGGGCCTGCATATCAGCATTCTCGGTGCGGCCTTTCGGAATATGCTCAAAAGGACAGGCGTTTCCCTGGAGCTCTCGGTCCTGCTGCCGCTCGGGATCATCATCCTTTACGGTATGATGACAGGAAGCGGCATATCTGCTCTTCGGGCGGTCGTCATGTATCTGATCTCATCCGGCGGAATGCTCATCGGCAGGATCTACGATATGCAGAGTGCCCTCGCGCTCGCCGCCATGCTGCTGCTCATCGAAAGGCCCGCCTGCCTGTATGACAGCGGCTTTCTCATGTCGTTTGCCGCAGCGGCAGGCGTCGGGTTTGTGCTGCCGGTCCTCTCCCGCACATTCAGGCATTCCGGCATGCCTCATCGCGTCAGGAAAAGCGAGAAGCTGTTAAAAAAAGCAGGGAGCAGCTTTCTCGCCTCCCTGTCGATCCTTCTCGTGACGCTCCCGATCACGCTCTATTTCTACTACGAAGTCTCCCTGTGCGGAATTCTCCTGAATCTTCTCGCTCTCCCCGCCGCAGCCGTGATACTGACGAGCGGCACTGCCGCGATGCTCCTCGGCTCTTTCTTTGTCCCCGCAGGAACTCTGTCCGCGCTGCCGGGAAGGGCCGTGCTTTTCATTCTTCGAAAGGTATCGGCCTTCTCGGCCCGGCTCCCTTTTACTTCGATCATAACCGGACGGCCCTCTCTCATCAGGATCGTACTCTATTACCTCTTTCTCGTTCTTTTCCTCAGCCTGTGCAGTTACTGTATAAAAGTCCGGAAAACCAGAAAAAAAAGAGGCATCCTTGCGTCCTCCCTCTTCCCCTGTGTTCTTACCCCTGCATTTATCGTCTCTGCCCTCTTTCTGCTTGTCCTCCGTCCTCTGCCGCTTTTTTCTGTCACCTGCCTCGATATCGGACAGGGAGACTGCGTCGTCATACGCACCCCCGAAAACAGGACATTTATCATCGACTCCGGCAGCACGAACAAGAACAACATCGCCCGCTATCAGCTGCTGCCGTACCTCAAGTCACAGAAGATCTCGCACATCGACGCCATCTTCATCACGCACACCGATGCGGACCATGTAAACGGTATCAGTACTCTTCTGGAATATATCGATCAGGGTCTTACCGGAGTGACCGCGGAAGCCCTTCTTCTGCCTGACTGGACAGACCCTCCCGAGCAGTGGAAAGACCTGGAGGTGAAAGCAAAAAAGGCAGGCATACGTACGGGGCGGGCTTTCCGGGGCGCCTCCTTCTCGTCAAATGACCTTACGCTGCATATTCTGTCCCCCTGTCCGGGCACACACGTGACCGATGTGAATGATGACGGGACAGTGCTGCTTGTCGAATACAAAGGCTTTAAAGGCCTGTTCCCGGGCGACATCAGCTCCGCGGCCGAAAACCGGCTGCTGCAGGACGGCCTGCTGTGCGATGTCACCTATCTGAAGGTTCCCCACCACGGTTCCCGCTATTCGTCATCGGCGCCTTTTCTCGAGGCACTCTCTCCCGAAATAGCCGTCATCTCCTGTTCCGAGACCAACACATACGGACACCCCGCACCGGAAGCCGTAGAAAGGCTTGAGAGTGCAGGGTGCACGGTTTATTACACGATGAAAAGCGGCGCAGTCACTGTCTATCAAAAAAGTGACCGCCTGTATATCTCCGGCTTTGCGGACAGTTAATCCGGTTTGGGGCTCAGCTCTTCATTCCAGCTGAAAAACTGATAGAGATCCAGTTCGCCAAAAGATGCCTCGCTCTTTCCGTCGATCATGATCTCGACCTTGGACACGTTCGTATTGGCGATCAATGTATGCGCCACCGACCATACCGCCATCTCCGGGGTGATGCCCTCGGGAAGCTGCTCTGTAAAGTTTCTGGCAAAATCCGCATAGCAGATCCCGTCGGCGAGGACCACGCCCAGAAGGGTGCTCGACGAAGAGATCGAAGGATAATTGCCCTTCTCCATCGGGCCGTTCGCCAGCTGCTCAAGGGCGACTCTGGCCTTCGGAATGCTTCTCCGGTAATAGACTCTTCGGGTCTCCGGGATCAGCTTTTTTCCGTCCTTGTCGGCAAAATACAGCGTAAACGTATCATACCGGTAGGCGTCCTTGTCCAGAGAATTCACCTCCACAAACGTGTCGGCGCTCATCTTTCCTATCGGCTCTCCTCTGGCGTCCGTGATCTCTTCTCCGTCCACCGTGCAGACCACAAAAAGGATCTCCGGGAACTGTGTGAACGTCTTAACCATGGCTGCCCGTGTCAGTATTTCCTGAGATATGCCCAGTTCGCGATAGTTTTCCGACAGATTCAGTGTGAGCGTATTTTCTTCCAGACTCCATGTTTCTATGGTGATATCGTTCGGCAGATATCTTGCGGCGCCTTCGCGATGACCGGTGTTATAGTTGTCGATGAGATACTGCAGAATATAATCTACCGATTCTTTCTCCGGCTCGTACTTTTCGCTGCCCAGATTTGTCTCGGAGTTGTCTATAAAGTAGATCTGATACTTCTTCTGCTCCTCCGTCTCTTCCTGGGCGGCGTAAAGAACTCTTCCCGCCAAAAGCAGGATGAATACAGCCGGCAGAACAGCGCAGCAAAAAATGCGTTTTAACTTCGGTATACCTGATTCGCGCTCTTTCACTTGTTCACCTCCTCCGGAATGTAGGACAGAGGAATACGTACCGTGAAAATCGTTCCTTCTCCTTCCTTGCTGGCCACTTTGATGTTTCCGTGATGCATGGCGATAGCGCTCCTGGTGATCGAAAGTCCCAGGCCCGTGCCTCCGATCTCACGCGAATGCGATTTGTCCACGCGGTAGAAACGCTCAAAGATCCTCTCGATCTGATCCTCCGGAATGCCCATACCCGAATCCTGGACCGTGACAAAGAAGTCCTTATGGTCCGCGTCGAGCGTCACCCGCACCCAGCCTTCGTCCACGTTATACTTGATTCCGTTCTCAACCAGGTTGCTTATCGCAAGGGTGAATTTTACCTCGTCGACATCGGCCTCGACCTGTCTGAAGCTGTCCAGAATAAGGTCGATGTTCCGCTGGTCGGCTATCGGACGCAGCCTCTTCATGATATCTTCGAGCATATGATTGATGCTCACATGCGTGATCGTGACGTCCGAAGCGGTCTTGTCCAGTTTGACCAGCGACAGAAGATCGGTGATGATCTTGTTCTCCCTGTCGATCTCCATCGTGATATCGCTCAGGAATTCCTGATAAAGGTCCTCCGAGAGGCCGCGCTGCCCCACCAGCGAATCGGCGAGCACTTTCATGGAAGTCATCGGCGTTTTGAGCTCATGCGACACGTTTGAAACGAACTCCTGGCGCGAATCGTCCAGCAGCTTCATCCTGGAGAGCATCTTGTTGAAGGCTTCCGTGATCAGCGCGGTTTCGGTGTAATCCTGGACCGCGATCTCGCCGGTCTGATATCCGTCCGTGACATCCTCGATCGATTTGGTGATACGCGACAGCGGTTTTACCAGCATCCGCGAAAGCAGAAGGCCCAGCAGAATGGCAACCACGATATTGATACCGATGATCAATATACTGTTCTGCTCCATCTCGCGGATCGTGGCATTGATCTCATCGGCGTTCACGTAGACAAGCATGACGCCCTGAACCTGCTTTACTTCGGGGCTCTTTACCGGAACCGCCAGCTCGATATACTGGCTCTCCCGGTTGTATCCGTTCGCCTGCCCTCCCTTAAAGCATTGTATGGCGATCGACGAGATCAGGGTCTTTCCTTCGTCCGTACCGTAGGTGTCCTTGATGATACGGAAGCTGCGGTCGACCAGTATGACCCTGCCGCTGTAAATATTTGCCAGCTGCTCGATCCTCGTCGAAACGATGGGCGAAGCAGTATCATTCATATAGTTTTCCTGGATCAGAAGATTTCCTATGATCTCGCACTGCTTGCGCACGTTAGCGCTGCGGTTGGCGATCGCACGGTTCTCATAATTCAGAATGAGAACGCCGGCCACCACAACACTCGGCACGATTCCCAGTATGATCAGGATCGTCATGATCCGAAATCTCAGGCTTCTGAAGAAGCCAAGTTTTTTTCGCTTTTTCATCCCTGCGCTCCAT
>CADCPK010000350.1 GCA_902803215.1 uncultured Lachnospiraceae bacterium | reverse complement strand
TTGCAATTTAGACAGAAAAAACTATTAATAAAAAATCGAATATGATATGATAGATATATAAAATTTGCTTCCCGGCAGCCCATGCTTTTACAGAGAGAAGGGCGGCCGGGTTTTCAGAATAATCATGGAGGAAATATGGCTCTTATCAGTATTATCGAAGATTTTCATCCGCTCAACGATGCAAAGCTGCTCTACCGGGCGGACGAGCTGAAACCATCCCTGCACCACGAAATCGTGGAGCCCGTGGGCGGATTTCAGCTGAAGGAACGCTACAGCCCCGAGAGAGAAGAGATCGTGCTCCAAAAAGTTCCAAAGCTGGCCATGGGAAAAGGCCAGAATCTGTGCCTGGATTTCGGTGATCATTATGTGGGCTATCTCACCCTGGAGTTCTCGTACACCGGCAGCCATCCGGATGCTCCGGCTTTCCTTAAACTCAAGTTCTCGGAGGTTTTCGATGAACTCAGTGAAAACTCCGACGACTATGATGGATGGATCTCTACGAGCTGGATCCAGGAAGAATACATCCATGTGGATGTTCTTCCCGCCAGGGTCACCCTGCCCAGAAGATACGCATTCCGCTATCTCAAGATTACCATGATGGACACCTCGCCCAAATACAAGCTGATCGTAAAACACGCGGAGCTTCTCACCGAGAGTTCGGCCAATTACAAAAGGCTGGAGCCCTTCACCACAGGGGACGAGCTCAAGGATCGCATCTACAACGTAGGCATCCGCACACTCGCCAACTGCATGCAGGACGTATTTGAGGATGGGCCCAAGCGAGACCAGAGACTGTGGATGGGCGACCTTCGCCTCGAGGCACTGGCAAATTACGTGAGCTTCCGCAACATGAACCTGGTAAGGCGCTGCCTGTATCTTTTTGGCGGCAGCAGATTCCCGGATGGAAGGATCAGCGCCAATGTCTTTATCAAACCGGCAGTCGAGGCGGACGACACATGGATGTTTGACTATTCGCTTCTGTTCGTGGTCGCTCTGGAGGAATACCTGCAGGAGACCAATGACGAAGAAACGCTCAACGACCTTTACGACATCGCGATGCAGCAGGTAGAGATAAGCCTCCGGCATTGTGACGAAAGGCATGTGGTGGACGACGAAGCCGCGAATGCCGCGTTTATAGACTGGCGGGAGGGTATGGACAAGCGTGGCTGCGCGCAGGCGGTTCTCATCTTTGCCATGCGCTATGCCCGCAGGCTTGCCCGCCGCAAGAACGATTATTCGCAGGCCAACTGGCTTCTTGAACAGCTGGAGTTGCTCCGTAAAGCGGCGATAGAATATTTCTGGGATGAAGAACAGAAATGCTTTGTCTCGGAGGGACAGACAGCGATGGCCACGCAGGTGTGGATGGTGCTGGCGGATGTGCTGGAGCCTGAAAAAGCACGCGAGCTGATGGAGAACAGTGAAAGGTTCCTGGAGCCGTACAAGATGGCGACGCCCTACATGCATCACTACTATGTGACGGCGCTGTGCAGGACAGGCCTGCTTGAGAAAGCTGAGAAGCACATGAAAGAATACTGGGGCAGCATGCTGGACGCAGGAGCGGACACCTTCTGGGAGGCATGGGACCCCGATGATCCCAAGGCTTCGCCGTACGGAGGCAAGGTGATCAACAGCTACTGCCATGCCTGGAGCTGCAGCCCGGTGGTACTGATCAAAAAATTCTTTACTCAACAAAAGTAAAGCATACAATGACAGACCAAAATCATATACGCTTCAGATAATTCGTTAGTGATAAAGTATAAAATTATTATATGAGGAGAATACAAAAATGTATGATGCGGTAATCATCGGAGCGGGCGTGACAGGCTGCGCCGTTGCTCGCTTCCTTTCCGCGTACAGCGGATCGTTCTGCGTGATGGAGAAAGCCGAGGATGTCTGCACAGGCACATCAAAGGCCAACTCCGCGATCGTCCATGCCGGCTTTGACGCGGCCCATGGATCGCTCATGGCAAAATACAATCTGATCGGCAACCGCATGTATCCGGAATTGTCGAAAGAACTGGGCTTTGCCTACAAGAACAACGGCTCTCTGGTGCTTGCGCTCAGCGAGGACGATATTCCCAAGCTGGAGGCGCTCAAGGAGAACGGTATCAAGAACGGCGTAGAAGGACTCGAGATCGTCGGGCGTGAAAGGCTGAAAGAGCTGGAGCCGAGCGTAGGTCACATTCCGGTGGCTGCACTCTATGCACCGACAGCCGGCATCATCTGTCCGTTCGGCGCCACGATCGCGTTTGCCGAGAACGCCAACACGAATGGCGTGGAGTTTAAATTCAACACAGAGGTCAAAGGCCTTACCCCCGCCGAAGATGAGGAAGGAAATCCCTGCTGGGTGGTTCAGACGGCTGATGGCGCAGTCCGCACAAAGGTCGTGGTCAATGCCGCGGGCGTATATTCGGACATCCTCCACAACATGGTCTCTGAAAACAAGATTCACATCATCCCCCGCAAGGGTGACTATCTGCTTCTCGACCGCAGGACCGGCGGCTATGTGCAGCACACCGTGTTCCAGGTTCCGGGCAAGTTCGGCAAGGGCGTGCTCGTGAGCCCGACCGTTCACGGCAACACCATCGTCGGGCCGACAGCCGAAGATATCGACGACAAAGAGGGCGTGGACACTACATCCGAAGGCTTCGACGATCTGATGGCGAAGGCGGGCCTTGCATTTGACGACCTGCCGCTGCGCGAAGTAATCACCAGCTTTGCCGGGCTCCGTGCTCATGAGGCGAAGCATGACTTTATTCTGGGCGAGGTGGCGGATGCTCCCGGTTTCTTCGACTGCGCCGGAATCGAATCGCCCGGTCTCACCGCAGCGCCGGCCATCGGGCAGGAGATCGCCCGCGAAGTGGCCGAGAAGCTGGGACTTTCCGCAAATCCCGATTTTGACGGACACAGAGACGGCTTCCTCGATCCCAAAGCGCTGAGCCTGGAAGATCTGGCCGAGCTCATCAAAGAAAAGCCGGAGTACGGCCGCATTGTCTGCCGCTGTGAGCAGGTCAGCGAGGGCGAGATTCTGGATGCCATCAGAAGACCGCTCGGCGCAAAGAGCCTGGACGGCATCAAGAGGCGCGTGCGTGCCGGCATGGGAAGATGTCAGGCCGGCTTCTGCTCGCCGAGGATCATGGACATCCTGGCGGAAGAGTGGGGCGTCGACGTGGCGGATATCACCAAGACAGGCGGGCATTCCGAAGTGATCGTCGGGCTCGTCAAGGACAGAGTGTAAGGAGGGGGCCATGGAACGGACAGAATATAATCTGATCATTATCGGAGGAGGACCCGCAGGACTTGCGGCTGCAGCGGCTGCATATGACGCCGGAGAGCGCAGCATCCTTATTCTCGAACGTGACACAAGACTTGGCGGTATCCTTAACCAGTGTATACATAACGGCTTCGGGCTTCACACCTTCCAGGAGGAGCTGACGGGGCCCGAGTACGCGCAGAGGTTCGCAGACAAAGTGAACGAGCGCGGGATAGAATGCAAGCTCGATACGATGGTCATGTCCATCGGGCAGGGCGAGGATGGATCGAAAGAAGTGATGGCCGTCAACGAGAAGGACGGGCTGCTTCTTCTGAAGTGCAAAGCGCTCATCCTGGCGATGGGCTGCCGTGAGAGAAGCAGAGGCGCGCTGAATATCCCGGGCTTCCGGCCTGCCGGCATTTTTTCGGCGGGAACCGCGCAGCGTCTGGTCAATATCGAAGGCTATCTGCCCGGACGTCGGGTGGTTATTTTGGGGTCGGGCGACATCGGCCTGATCATGGCCCGCAGAATGACGCTGGAAGGCGCCAAGGTGCTGGTATGTGCCGAGCTTATGCCTTATTCGGGCGGCCTGAAGAGAAACATCGTGCAATGCCTCGATGACTTTGGTATTCCGCTCAAGCTTTCGCACACTGTTGTGCGCATCGAAGGCAAGGAGAGAGTGGAAGGCGTGGTGATCGCCGAGGTCGGACCGGACCGCAAGCCGATTCCGGGGACCGAAGAGCACTACGACTGCGATACGTTGCTTTTGTCTGTCGGCCTTCTTCCCGAAAACGAGCTTACCATCGGGCTCGGAGCGGACATGAGCCGCATCACCAACGGACCGGTGGTCAATGAGTCCCTCGAGACATCGGTGCCGGGCGTGTTTGCCGCGGGAAATGTGCTGCATGTGCACGATCTGGTGGACTATGTGAGTGAGGAAGCAGGGCTTGCGGGACGGAGCGCTGCGGCTTATATCAAGGAGTGCGGCGAGGCGATGTGCGTGTCTGACGAGAATAGAGCGGGGGTTCCTGTAACATATTCAGGCGGAGTTCGGTACACGGTTCCTTCCTCCATTGACGCTTCTAAGATCGATAAATGGCTCAAGATCAGGTTCCGCGTGGGCGATGTGATGACAAACCGCAAGGTGGTCCTTTATTTGGACGGCAAGCCTGCGCTCACCAAGAAGAGGCGCGTCATGGCCCCGGGCGAGATGGAAGAACTGGTGCTGACGAAGAAGCTTCTCTCCGAGTATGCGGGATTTGCTTCAGCAGAGATCAGAATAGAGGAGGATAAGTGATGAATACGGTAAATTTGACATGTATCGGCTGTCCTCTGGGATGCCAGATCGAAGTGATGATGGACGAGGACGGCGAGATCCTCCTCGTCACCGGCAACACCTGTCCGAGGGGCGATAAATACGCTCGCAAAGAGGTGACCGCGCCGACGCGAATCGTGACCAGCTCCGTGCGGGTGTACGGCAGCAAGACCGGCGAGCGTATGGTGCCGCTGAAGACCGCTTCTGATATCCCTAAAGGCAAGATCATGGACGTGATCCGCGACCTTCGCGGTGTCTCGGTCCCCTGCCCGGTGCGGATCGGTGACGTCCTCTTCCGCGACGTGGCCGGGACCGGCGTGGATATGATCGCGACGAAGAATGTAGACTGAAACAAGGGGAGGTTCCGATGGAACACGGGGACGGTTCCATCGGAACCTCCCCCTGTATCACCCTTGGAACGAGGAACCGTCCCCCTATTTCAGCGCAGCCTGCGCCCTCATCCGCCTCTCCGTCTCCTCTTTTATATACCCCTCCGACAAAATCCGAATCTGCTGCCCGAACGACAGGATCCTGATCAGCACCTCCGTCCTGTCTGCGGACGGATAATACAGGGTGATCTGATACCGCCCGTTTCCCATCCTTTCGGTCCGTTTTTCAAGGTAAGAAAAATGAAACATGGCCCGCTCGAGGGTTTCTTCTGTATCTTCAAGCTCAAGGACAACACTTTCGCGGCTTACAAAGACATCCTGAGAAATTATAGCTTCTCCGGGCAGCATTTCACAAGAAAGAATACGGCCCATGTTCAGGCGGAGCGGCTCCGTGTGGCCTGTATTTTCCGCAGGACAGGCGTAAACCCTGAACTTGTCATCCCGCGGGGAGTATTCGAGCGTCTGTGGAATAACCGAGGTAAAATAAGCAGTGCCAAATCGATTTCGGTATTCAAGACGAAGCGCAGCCTTGTTCTTGATCGCCCCGAGGACTGTCCGGAAATGCTGTATGTATTCCGGATCCTCAAACGGATCGCCGTCGGAAAAACGGTCGTACAGGCAAACAGTCCGGTCCGAAAAGAGGGGAGAAACATCACAGAGCTGCTCATCCAGCTGAGTTAACACTTCATCTGCCGCAAAAAGTCGGGCCTTCGGATCTTTCAGTATAGCTTTGAGCCATCTTTTCTGGATAATGGTGAGAGGCATGACAGGCTCCCGCCTCAGCTCGGTCTTCAGGTCGTGTGAAAGCAGAGGCCATTCGCCCGACAGAAGCCGGTCCGCAAGATATATCCCGCTCTCGGAAAAAGCCTTATCGTGGATCGTGCTCATCATCCTTTGCGGAGTCAGAGTGCCGCGAACAGCCAACGAAAGAATGCGGGCCACGGCATTATAATATGCCCCGTAGACTTCGTGAAAGACAAGATCATTCCGGCCTTTCCCCCGGGAAGGAAGTTTCGTCTGCGCAGCGGATTCCCGGTTCGATGAGGCAAGCGGCCGTCGCAAACCTTCATCCTGATGCGGCAAAGAGCCGTTTATCTGCTCTGTTCCCTGCCGCACATAATCGTCGTACTTCTTCGTCACAGCCTCATTGCTGCAGGAAAGCCGCAGTATCCTTCCGGTAAAAGAGCAGATCCATGGAAACGCTTCCATAGGATCAAAAACATCCGCGGAAATCAGATAACGCTCCGGCCCGATCTTTGTGACCGTAGTGCAGTGCTGTTCACGGTTAAGCCTTTCTACAATATAATATTCGCTTTCCTCTGCCCGAATCTCCATTTCCAGATGTTCTGATTTTCCCACCCGATCCAGCCCGCCGAAAGACACGCCCCACACATGCCTCCGCAGGGATTCGAATCTTGCGGCCAACATTTCACAATCGGCAGTCTCTTCCATTTGACTGACCCAAAGTATCCTGTCCAGACGGGTAAAGAAAAATCTCTCTGTTTTTTCGTTCCACGTGAGAAGATATTCCCGTCCGTTCCGGGTACTGATAAATATTTTGAGGGGAACCGCCTCATGCTGCATAGGCCCCTGAAAGGCATTGTCGACACGCATGGTGATCTTCCGCTGCAGATCGATGGCAGTCAGAAGCTCGCACAGGATCTCGCTGTCGATGGCGCTCATAAGGTAATGGTGTCTGAAACGAAAACAGTGAGGAAGATCGCCATCCATACATTTATCCGATAAAAATGAGCCGATCACCCCCAGAGGTCCGGCCTCGGAGAAAAAATCCAGAAGATCATGGATATCCGGATGTGACAGGTCGACAGAGCTTGCAGTCATTTGATATCGGACGGTCCGCTTTTCTTTTTTGGAGATCAGGAGCCCAAGCTCCTCCAGCTCACGCAGCTTAAGTCGGATCGTCTTCTCGTCGGGGAAGAAGTCTGTCCCGAAAGTGCGGGGGTATGTATCGATCAAAAGGTCGGGGATCAACTTTTGGTCAAACGATTCTCCCGAAGACAACAGGTCCATCAGGTAAAAATGGAGAAGGAGATCATTGGTGGTAAAGCTCTTTGCCTTAAACGCCCGGTAAAGAGGATTGTGCAGAATCTCATCTCCCGACACAGAAAGAAAAACTTTTTTTCCGTCTGCATTCTGATGGAAGGACAGATATTCCCCCATCCAGCTTTCTACACGTCTTTTCTCGTTATCATAGCTGCGGGCCGTGAGCCCGAACATACGGGCGTATTCTTCACGCGTATAAAATCCGAATACAAAAAAGTTGCGGATGTAGGCTCTTATTTTATTGATATCTTTGATCAGTTCGTTGTAGGACATTTTATTGACCTCCCGATCCAATATTATCATAAATCCGGCCCAAAGCTCGAACTTTTTTTTCCGTGAGAATCCCCTTTTATCGTGTTATATTGATCTTGCGCAAGAGGAAAAGCGCATCGCACATTGAAAACAGCATATCGACAAAGCAAAGCACTCAGCAGAGGCAAAGGGCATGAGTCTCTATCCTGTCAAGAAGAAGGCCGGGAACAGCCGGGTCACTTTAGTGACACACGGCAAGAATCCGCGAGATCCGAGGATGGGTTCCCAACTCATAGCGCCTCCGGCATCGACAGATGCAACGGGTCCGGAGGCAGTACAGGCGCGGCCGAAGACACGGCCTGTGCACATATGGAAAGCGATCAGAATTTCCGTATGTATCAGTTACACTTTAACCCCGTCTTTCTGCCCGTATCCGTGAGGGTATCGGAAGGAAAGGGACAGACGGGCCGATGTGAATTATCGATGACATACTTCTAATTTTTTTCTACGTACGATCTTATTATTCACACCGGTGAATGTCATCAGATAGTCTGTCCCAAAAGTTTCCGTCCGGTATCCTCACGGATACGGGCAGACCACCAAACACACAGACCGATCGTTTATCATTTATTTGAAGGAGAATTGCTTATGAAATATGATGTTCGTAAGCTTCTTCTTGACACACTTCGTATCGTCCCGTATACACCCGGGGATACAGCCGGGATCAGCGACTCTTTGCTGGCGAAAGCCGTGACAGCGGATGAAAATCTGCATTCTCTCGGATATATGCTCGCTCCGCAGGACATCGTACGCCTTGCAGTCAGCCCTTCACTTGATTCGCTTTTCAAGGAAGTGCAGAAGACCGTACCGGAAATGAAAGCATCTCCGATGTACCCTGATTTCCCCGGACAGGTGATGAAAATGTCCGAAGCGGAATTCCGTTTCCATCAGGTACTTCATTACTTCAGTACTTATGACCTGGAATGGATCACAGGAATCCCCGTCTCCAAAGGATGGCTTCCCGATGTAAAATCCACACCCAAGACAGAAAAGGACGAAGTACTTCTTCCGTACAGGGTCATTGAATTGATCCCCGAGGATGAAGTTTACGGGACAGCCGCAAAAAGGATCCTGAGCAGATGCGAACGGATGACGATCCCTGAGCAGGAGCTTATCCTCCAGTGTCTGCCATACGTGCAAAAAGATGCGCTGAGACAGATCCCTGTTGCTTTTAAAGAGAATCTGGAGCTTATATTCCCGCGTATTCTCGAAGGTTTTTCCCGTGAAGATGCGGTAGCAAGCCTTTCCGGACTCTGCGCACATACAGGCGATGTCCTTAAAAACAGCGCTATGTATCTGGCGAAAAACAGATACCGGATTTCCACCGCCAAAAAGCGCACACTGGTCAGAGTGCTGGAAAGCTACTCTCCGGCGGATTTCAGGGGCAACCTGATGCTGTCTCTTCGAAGAAGAGAAAAGAATCTGACAGTCCTCGCCCATCTGGATTATAACCGTTTTGCGAAATCGGCTCCCCATAAGGAAGCCGTGAAAGCACTTCGCGAAGGAACTCTTGTTTCCTGGGAAGGACAGGCGCAAAAGCTCGTACAGGAAAGAGCGGATAATGCCATCGAATTTCTTGCAGCTCGTCCGGGAATCTTCATCCGCCGCATTAATGCATTGCTTAATGCAGGCTATTCGGAAGAGGATATCACGGAGGCTGTCGTGCAGAAAGCCGGCGGCTTCAGTACACGCACACTCATTACCCTTTATAATAGCTTTATGAAGGAGAATGAACAGCGGATTTTCAATGATCGGGCAGAAGAGCTGGAGACGTTAGACAGGAAATATAACGCGCGCCTATGGCAATACGATAATTGGAAGTGGAGAATGGAATGGGAAATAGAGGCTTCCGAGGGGACTCGAAACCTGAAACTGTGTACTGTCCGCCAAAACTGCTCTGAAAAAATCGATCGGTATTCCGAAAAAAGCCTGGTGAAGGAGTATGAAAGAGAAGTCGAGGCTCTGAAACAGCCGATGATTGACGCAATCGGGTATTTCAATGCAGGAAATAACCAAAAAAGGGGAAAATCTGCGGAAGAGCTGAACCGGATCAGGGAAGAATCGGCAACCCTTTTGAGAGAGAAAAGGCATTTGCAGAGGCTGCTAAATGAAGCCGGTGAAAGAGAAAGCGTTCGTATCTATGCTTCCGCAAGGATCAAGGCGATAGAGGATCGGGTTCTTCACCTGAATAAGAAGGCGGAACGGATTTCTGCCCTGCTGGAGAAAAACAGCAGAGCGGAGGAGCATGTCGCTGATGTGTTCCATGAGGCGTTCTACAAGAGCGGTCTTGCAGATGAAATTCAGCAATCATGGCAGAAATATCAGCATCTGATAGCCGATAGCCCTGAGGCCATCAGGAAGATTCTGGAAGAAAGTGCGGCATCAGAAGAACAGATAATGCGTGAACATGAAGAGGATGTTGCGCGCATAAGAAAGAGATACCATAATATCTCCGCTGAGGCCGATAACATCAAACAGAAACTCCTGACGGAAAAAGCAAAAGAGAAAGCGGTGATCATTGAAAAATATGATTCACGCTTAAAGAAGCTTGCCACGGTTCCTTCAAGAATGCGCATCTTTACCCGCGCTCTGGAAGAACAGCTGAAGGCGATTTCCACACCGATCAAAGGCAAGAAAGTCTTTATCGATCCTGAGTGCTTCGACCTTGAAAACACTGTTCTCGAGATGAACGATAAGTCCAAAGACGGTACTTATGTTCCGAGCGGATTTGCTTATAAGATTCCGGAAGAAGCGAAAAGCATTCGCTTTTACGTTTACTGGAACGACAAGGGTCGAGTGGATGTGGATCTTCATGCGTCCGGTGTTCGCAAAGTGTCCGATCCTTCGGATCCGGAGCGAAAGACCCGCACGGAAGAGATCCATATCGGATGGAACAGCGATTTCAGAAACTCAGGACTCGTCTATTCCGGAGATATCACACACAGCGATGCGGCTGAGTATATCGACATTGACATGAGCACGGATGTGGATTATGTATTTTTTAATGTCGATCTTTTCTACGGGGAAGGAAAGTGGAGTCTTTCTGAGATAGATGAATGTTTTGTCGGTATGATGGCGGTGAAAAATCTGAACGAGAGAGTGGAGCTCTATTCCCCCGCGAACAGCTTCTTTACTCATAACATCTATCAGAATACCCGCCAGCTGTATTACGGATATGCGGACATCAAGAATCGTTTTGTGCGGTTCGTCGGAAAGCCTGATGCAAACTATGGTCATTACATAATGCGCACGGCTGTCGATGAATCCGGCAACTACCTTTCTTTACGCACATATCTTGATATTCTGTGCCGCAGCCAGAATGTCGTTCTGACAGATTGCCGCGAAGAGGCCGAAACGGTCCTGACGGTGACGAAATCTGCCGAGAGCGGAAGTATCTGTCTGCTCGATGAGAACTTTTTCCTCGATGCGTAAGTCACGGAAAACACACGGGGACGGTCCTTTTGTGTTCGCACACCGGGGTGGGAGGCGCACTATGTGCGCCTCCTCCGGCTGCGAACACAAAAGGACCGTCCCCGTGTGTTTCACTGTTTCACTTTAACGATAGAACCCTGTACAATCAAGGAACCCACGTTCCATAGTGTTATATCCCTTGATATCAGCCGAAGTGATCGCTGCGTGCATTTCCGGATAGGTGTTGGAGAAGACCATCTGCTCTTTCAGGTAATCTTCAAGAGTTTTAGCGTTCTCTTTAGCTTTTTCTTCATCCGGCTCCTGAATGACTGCGTCGATCATCTCTTCGATCTCCGGTGTGGTCCATTTGCTTCCGCCGATGCAGAAGGTGTCGATCTGAGCCTGACGCAGGGAGCTGAAGATAGTCGGGTATCTTGCATCCTGCAGGTCGCCTACATGGATGATGTCATAGTTGCCTTCGTTTGCCTGCTGTACAAACTGCGGGGTATCTACGATGTTGATGGTAAGGTTGATGCCGGCCTGGCGCAGGCACTCCTGTATAACGGTGAATACCAGAGCCTGATCCTGCATACCTACGATGGAAATATCCAATCCGTCGCCGTAGCCTGCTTCTTCAAGAAGCGCCTTTGTGCCTTCGATGTCCTGTGCGCGTTCTTCCTTTGTAAAGATCTCGTTGTAGAACTTGCTCTCGCTCGGGAAGGTTCCGTGAACTTCTTCGCCGAATCCTGCGGTACCGACCATGGCAATAGCGTCAAAGTCAAGAGCTTTGTCGATTGCCTGACGAACACGGATATCTGACGTTGCACCGGCGTTCGGTCCCATATTGTACCAGATTCTGGTATTTTGGCCGAAGGTGTGTGCGATGACCTGAACACTATCGTCCGTCACATAGGTTTGCGCTACGTTCATCGGCATATCATAAGCTACCTGAGCATCGCCGGACTGTACGGCCATTGCTCTTGATGTGGCATCCTGGGTGAAGATAAACTTGATTTCTTTGAAATATCCTTTGTAATCGGGATTCCAATAATCATCGTTCCTCTCCAGAAGGATATACTGTCCTCTTTTCCATTCTTTAAAACGGTATTTACCCGAACCGAATACCGGATTCACGGCTGCCTCTTCAAGTCCGCCGAGTGCGTTGATCTCGTCCTCGGAAACGATTCCGAAGTTGGACCACGCCATCATACTTAAAAAGTCAGGGGCGATAGTGTTAAAACCGATAGTTACTGTGTGCTCGTCATCAGACGAAACATCACCCAGAAAACGTCCGGTATCGCTGTTTGCACTGTATTCCATCCAGGTGTTTACCGAGTAAACCACGTCATCGGCTACCAGAGGAGTCCCGTCGGACATGACGACATCGTCACGGAGAGTAAATTTTACATGTGTATCATCAAGCCACTCCCACTCGGTTGCCAGATTCGGGAGGATCTCACCTGTATTGTGGTCTGCTTTTACCAGGGTATCCATGAGAGCAGCGTTTACGATCTGCATCTCATTTTCCACTTTACCGGAGCCGCCACCCCAGAGTGCGGAAGGCTCAGATGCAAGATTGATCACGATAGTTTCGTCTGTCATCTCAGTGTTGGCAGGGTCTACATTGGCACCTTTTGCTTCTCCGGCATACGCAGTCATGGAAAGAGATACTGTCATGACAGCTGCAAGGCCGAGGCTGATGATCTTAGAGAACTTCATTTAGTTTACCTCCTTTTATATAATGATTTTTAAGGTTCCGATCATATGCGACTGAATCAGTCAAAGTTGACAACTTTACCTGTTGCTGCTGACTCATAGATTGCTTCGATGACACGTACAACTACTGCCTGCTGCTCCGGAAGGATGAGCGGCTCTCCGCCGGTCTGAATAGCTTCGATCCAGTGAAGGATGTCATACTCATTCATGTCCACATGCTCTTCAATCTTCTCGGTCGTTGTGGTGAGCTTACCGTCCACGATCTTTGTGGTACGAACATGGTTCTCAAATCCCGGGCCTACCATATCGGCGCCTGCTTTGTTTCCGCCGATCTCAGCGACTACGCCGATAGCGGACTGCTGCAGGTTGGTAGCCCATGCGGTTTCCATGTAGATGACCATGCCGTTCTTCATTGTGATCATGGCAAAAGCGGTATCTTCCACATCAAAGTTTTCGGGATCCCACGGACCAAGGTCGTTTCCTTCGGGGAAGTTTTTCATCTTGTCAAATGTCACACCATAGACACTGGCTACGTCATAATTGTTTGTCAGCCACATCGGAAGGTCGATGGAATGAGGGCCTCCATCCAGAAGAACACCGCCGCCGTTACCTGCTTTGCTGGTGTATACGCCATAAGCCGGAAGTCTTCTCGGACGAAGCTGAGAAGATTTTACATAGTAGATATCGCCGAACTCGCCGTTCTCGACCATCTCTTTCATGCGCATCGGTGCAGCGTTGTATCTCCACTGTGTACCGCTGGTGAGCTTCAGTCCTTTTGCTCTTGCTGTGTCGGTCATCTCTTTGGCTTCTTTGTAGGTAAGAGCCATCGGCTTCTCGCAGTATACATGCTTGCCGTTGTTCAGAGCCAGCATGGTGATCTCATAATGGGAGGGATTGGGGGTGCAGACATGAACTACGTCGATATCCGGGTTTGTGCAGACCTCTTTGTAATCTGCGCAGACAACTGCGTCGTTAAGACCAAGGTCTGCTTTTGCTTTCTCCGCTTTTGCGGTATCCAGATCGCAGAGCATGGTGATCTTTACGTCTTCTCTCTTAAGAAGGTTGGGGATGTGCTTTGTGGTTGCGATAACGCCTGTTCCGATAACGCCGATGTTGAGTGTTTTCATGATTTTCCTCCTTTGAGTTATGATTTACATTTGACTTCATGCCGGAATGCTGCCGGCTTTATTTACGCTGTACGGTTCCTTTTTTGGAATTGTCAATTCAACTTGAATCTGCCTTCGGTGCTGTCGTCAGCAGCGGCAGATAGTTTTGTCTGTCTTGTTCGTGATCAAAGGCTTTCCATGAGATTGATAAAGTCACGGACACTTTCTTCCTTGTCCATGGTGGGCAGATATTCCATACCCACATAGCCTTCATAGCCGGCTTTCTCAATCTCGCGGAAGATAAAACGGTAATCCAGCTCGCCTTTTGTGATCTCGTTTCTTCCCGGTACGCAGGCTGCGTGGAAGTGACCGATCTTGTCGATGTTGGCTTTGATTGTGGAAACGATGTTTCCTTCCATGATTTGATAGTGGAAGATGTCGTAGAGAAGTTTTACGTTAGGACTTCCTACTTCGTCGATAATTGCGAAAGGCTCCTTGGAATCTACGAAATATCCGCCGGAAATCGGCTCCAGGACCAGGGTGACGCCTGCTTCCTCGGCAAGAGGAGCCATCTCCTTCAGTCCCTCTACGATACTCTTTTTGGCTGCTGCACGATCTACATCCTGTCTGTCGCCTGCCGTAACGATGATGTTCGGGCAGTTGAATTTGAGAGCAACTTCGATGGTTTCTTTGAGGCCTGCCAGAGCCACATCACGCTTTGACGGATCATCCAGGTTTCCTCTGTCCTTGGCACAGATGGCTGTGACTGTCAGGCCGTATTCTTCCTTCTTAGCCAGAAGCGCTTCCCAATCTCTCCCGAACCAGTCCCAGAATTCAATTGCCTTGAGGCCTGTCTTCTTAGCCAGATCCATGCCGGCGAGAAGTTTGTTTGTGTCAGAGAAGATGGGGCCTGTGGGGCCGATCTCCAGGTAAAACAGATCTGTGCATAAACCGTATTTCATTTTTGCATCCTCCTTTGGATTTTTGATTTTTCTTACGTCCTTTTGATGGTTCCAGTATAAAAAAAAGATGCCCTTGAAGCGTCCGGCTTCAAGGGCATTAGTCTTTTTGTGTAAATTTTGGTTTCAAATCTGTAACCACATTGGGGAAACACACGGGGACGGTCCTTTTGTGTTTGCAAGAAACACAAAAGGACCGTCCCCGTGTGTTTCCTTAAATATACATATTCCTGAATATCTCGCTCAGCGCAAACATAAAAGCTTCAAACCGAATGAGACTCTCCAGTGCAGAACTGTTTTTGGGCTCCGCACACACCAGCTCTTTGACATACTCATCGTACTTGCTTTCGCCGCCCGTAAACAGAACGGTATAGGCTCCGTGGTCCTCCAGCCTTTCAAATATCCCTGTCAGGTCCATTGTTTCCGCATGTTCGATCGTCATGCAAAATACCAGGCTGTTTTCTCCCATTGTCTCAGCGCAGGAAAGCATATCCGGAAGGAGACACACAACATTGGTTTCTTTTCCCGCGATGGCAAGGTTTTGCTGGAATGAGTTGATTGCCGGAGTGCGGTATGGAAAAAAGAAATAAACACCATCAGATTCGTAGACCCGCTTTGCCAGCCTGCAGAGCTTGTCCTTATCCAGGTCCGCTTCGCTGCCTTCAACCGCTTTTTTCTGAGAATTCAAGACTTCCCGTATGATGTCTTCTTCCACATACATCCGTGAAGAAGGAATCACTCTGTTATAGTAGGAATAGTGCTTCACAGCCTGCTTCAGAGCATAATGAAAATCAGTAAAGCGCTCGTATCCGAGCATCTGCAGCATACGCCAGATCGTCGTGCGGGAGGATTCGGTCAGTTCGGCCAGGTCATATACGTTGGCCTCCGCGGCTTCGGGCAGATGAAGAAGAATCTTTCTTACCACCGAGCGGTAGGTGCTGTCTATGGACAAATGGTCATATAGTTCGATCAGATTCTGTAATACGTTCATATAAAAACCTCCTCCCTGCAGCATGTTTTGCCGCAGATGCTCGACTTATCGATACCCGGGCAGGTATCATATTGCGTCTCCCTGTATGTAGCCTGCTCCAAATAAATTGTGGCGTTACTATTCACAGTCCAAAGACTGCGAAGAGTGACGGAATTCGTCCATGCAAATCACCTCCGGCGATGGGACGAATCCCTTGTATTCTTTACTTTTTTAGGCCGCAATCGCGCAGCAAATGCGCAATTCGGCTGTGAATGGTAACATTGTGGCATCTGTTCAGTCTCTGTTACGAACAGATACATTTCCCCATTAATTATACTGCAAAAAGGCAGCAGAAAGGTACAAAGAAAAAGGCAGAGGTTTCAAATTAGTGAAAAAGGTTTCAATTTTGTAACCGGATCTGACTTTGTCAGATGATTTGCGGCAGTGCCTGCATTGTCAAAAATATACATATCTGCTACAATAAAAACATCACCGTTGTAACAAAACGCCATATCGTGCCTGTTATAACAAAACTGTAAAAAACCAAAGAAAAGGGAGGAGATTACAGCATGTTTAAGAAAACCAGAGTGTATACAGCATTTATTACAGCAATAATGCTGGCAAGTATCATCAGTGTCACAGCCTCGGCGGGCCCGCTTTATGTTTTTTACAGTTCGGCGTTTCATGATCATATGTATACGGCGTCGGAAAGTGAAAAAAACACATTGCAGAACCACTATTATTCCGGTATAGAAAGCTATGCATATCAGGGAACTATGGGTTGGGTAAGCACATCATATTATGATGGGTCAATGCCGGTCTATCGCTTCTGGAACGAAACGACTAAAGACCATTTCTATACCGCAGACGCGAGTGAGAAAGCACAGCTGGAGGCAAATTACTACAGCGGAAGGGACGATTACGTCTACGAGGGCATCGCGTTCTATGCAAGTGTATGGGGCAATCAGGTTTACCGCTTCTTCGATCCCATTCATTATGATCATTTTTACACAAATGATCTGTATGAGAAGACGAACCTCTGCGACCTGGCCCGCACAGGATATACAGATTATAAGTATGAGAAGGTTGCGTGGTATGAATAATTAAGAACACACATGAGTCGTGGGGACAGGTTCCTTGACTCAGCCCGCGGCTTGCCGCAGGATGAGTCAAGGAACCTGTCCCCGTGACTTTTTCAGTGACCTCAGACTGTCCCCGTGTGCCCGCCCCGTTGTCATGTGTGACAGAAAGAACGATCTGTAGTATAATACAAAGTGATGACGTGAAGATACTATTGCAGGAGAGTGTTAAAAAGATGAGAAGAGACGGTCGAAGGATTTTGTTTGAGGGAATTACCAACTGCAGAGATTTAGGCGGCATTCAGAACACGCAAGCGCAGACCATACGGGCAGGTCTGCTGCTGCGATCCGCACATCTGCGGAATGCCACACCGCAGGATGTATCGGACCTCAAAAAATATTTTTCGCTGAGCGAAATACTGGATCTGCGCGACACTGTAGAGCAAAGTGAACTGCGCGACGTAGAAGTGCCCGGAGCAGCGCATGTAGATGCAGCTATTTTCAGAAGTGAGCAGCGGGGCATCACACATGAGAAGAACCTTCCGCCATACGAAATATACCCGCCCATGCGAGAGGTCTACATTAAATTTGTGGCCGAAGAGCCGGTATGCAATAACCTGGCGGGAGCGGTCAGAAGGGTTCTTACACATGATTATGAAAGCGGCGCTATCCTGTGGCACTGCTTTGGCGGAAAGGATCGCTGCGGAATGGTGGCCGCCCTGACACTCTCTGTCCTGGGCGTTTCCTACGAGACCATCATGGATGATTACATGATGACAAACATAGAAGCCAAATCGAGGGCAGAAGAAGCATACAAAAAAGTGCTGGAACGCGGCGGCCCGCAGAAAGAAGCCGACTTTGAGTATGATGCGAATATCGCCGATGAAAACTATCTGAACGGAGCTTTTGACGAGATGTTCAAACGTTATGGCAACGCTGAAGCATTCCTGAAAGAAAAAGGCGGAGTTACAGACGAAGAGCTGGGCGCTTTCCGGGAGAGAATGCTGGAGTAACATTATTGAGAAACGTCCCCAATGACTCATTAAGATAGAGGAGAAATAGCGAATGGATAACATGAAAATATTTGCACTGAATATAGGGTCTACTTCGACGAAAATAGCCCTTTTCAACGGAAAAGAAAAACAGTACGAGGGAAAGGCGGAGCATGACCCGGCGGAGCTCACAGGCTTCAAGTCGATCATTGATCAGAAGGACCTCCGAGTGGAGGGGATAGAACGCACTCTGGAACAGGCCGGATTATCTCTGGACGGCTGCACAGCTATTGTTGCCAGATGCGGCGGAACAGGTCCGATCAAGGGTGGCACATACCACATAAACGAGACACTGATCAAAAGACTGACCGATCCGACCACACACAAACACAACGCGGATCTGGGCGGTATCATCGCAGATATGCTCGCCCGGCAGTACCACTGCAAAGCTTTCTTCGTGGACTCCCCCGAAACGGACGAGCTTCAGCCGCTTGCCCGCATCACCGGCATGAAAGGTGTGTACAAAGTAAGCTCTACGCATACGCTGAATCAGAAAGCGGTCTGCCGTTTTTATGCCGAACAGATCGGGATGAAATACGAAGATTTGAACCTGATCTGCAGCCACATCGGCGGAGGCGTATCGGTTTCCGCGCACAGAAGAGGAGAGATCATCGATTCCACCAATCTGATCAAAGGCGACGGCCCGATGGCGCCCACCAGGTGCGGCGAGATGCAGGCTATGACCATTTTGGACATGGCATTTTCGGGACAGGACCGCAAAGCACTGGAAAATCGAGTGAACATGACCGGCGGCCTCATGGACCATCTCGGCACCGCGGACGTACAGGAGATCAAAAGAAGGATCGACGACGGAGACAAATATGCCCGGTACGTGTACGACGGAATGATCTATCAGATCGGTAAATATATCGGAATGATGGGTGCTGTCCTCGAAGGAAAAGTAGATGCGATTCTGCTTACGGGCGGCATAGCAAGAGACTCTTATCTTACCGACCGCATCAGTAAAATGTGCAGCTATCTTGCCCCGGTCGAAGCGATCGCCGGAGAATTCGAGATGGAAGCTCTGGCAGCAGGCGCCTATCGCGTCCTGACAGGCGAAGAGCCGGAGAGAGAGTATGAAGAGAAGTTTACTTTTGCGGGGATAGAGGGGCTGCTTGAAGATTATTAAATGGAACACGGGGACGGTCCGAGACCACTGTGAGTACTTGGGGACGTATCTTTTTGACTCATTTTTGCGCGCAAAACTGAGTCAAAAAGATACGTCCCCAAGTACTCACAGTGGTCTCGGACCGTCACCGTGTTCCATTTAATACTCTTCAAGCAGCCCCTCTATCCCC
>CADCPK010000349.1 GCA_902803215.1 uncultured Lachnospiraceae bacterium | reverse complement strand
TTGCAGACTTCCTGATAGGTGGGTGTTTTATCGGATCCATTGGCGTACCCGACCTCTGAAGTAATCACTCCGTCAAACTGATCAAAAAATCTCTGTACTCCCCAAAAGCATCCTCCGGCAAGGTAAATCGTTTTCATATCATCCTCCGAAATTTTGAAGTCATGTAGTTACAAACATAAATATTCAAATCCCTATTACTATTTACCGGAGAGCACGAGTTTAAGTAGATATCGGACATCTGCTTCATCATTAACTATGTGCATTTTCCGATGACAATTCGGGCAAAGTGCAACAACATTATCGACGGAATCCGCACCACCTTCTGAAAGCCAGATTATGTGGTGTGTTTCCAGATATGGTTCACCCCTATTGTTCTTAAACGGAGCTTCCTGCCTACATAGCTGGCATACCCCGTCAGCTCTTTCTTTTGCATAAACTGCAATATACGGATCTCTATCATATCGGCTTGATGTCACCATTCTTTGTTCGGGATGCAATTCTCCTCTTTCAACAGCTGCAGCACGAAGTGAATCATAATCCATCTGCAGCGCATGCTGAATCATTTCCTCCGGCGAATGAGAAGTATCCAACGGTGGGATCAAATGCTTATAAAAAATAGGAGAAAATACATTCTTTATAAAATCATTTAATTGTTTTACCGATAGAATTCCGGTGACTGTGTTTATCTTGAAATCCTCATGTAAATCAGGCTGCGTATATTCGAACTCACCATAATACGACAGCCGCCTTCTGCTGTCTCTTCTTACTCCGCCTGTATCCACAAGATAAGACCATGGTTGTTCACCAACACCTACCGTACAAGAATTCCACGCCATGGTAAAGCAGGTAGATGTAGTATTACGTGTATTAAAGGAATGTGCGACCAAGCCAACGACATTGCCGGGATAATTGTAGATGGCTGCGTCGCGAGATCCTGTACGTATATAATCATTGTAAGTAAGAGTGGCGACGGCCATCCACACAGCTTCCCGCGAAATTATTTCAGAATTTTCTTCCTCCTGAACAGGGAGGTTCATGTTTCTCACAAAACTATAATACTTCTCGAGAACAGTTATTATACTTTTTCGCGAAGTATAGGCTGTTCTATTGTCCCAATAAGATCCCTCGAGTGCTTCAACTATTTCTTCCACATCATAGCCGGTATATTCATCCGGACAGCATAACCAATGATAAAGCTTAAACGCATTATCTTTTCCCGTCAGGAAAAATAAATCTCTACTTGTTACAGGCCCGCCGATGGTAATCTGCTTTACAATATAATCGCTGATCTCTTCTCGAAAAATCTCTTCTGTACGCCTATGAATTTCTGCTCTTGTGAAAAGAATATCTTTCATCTCAAACGGTTGATTCTTCCTATGCTTTTCAAGCATCAGCGATATCCAAGCGCACACTGCTTTCTCTGATTTTCTTACCATTGAAGCACCTTCCAATCTTTAACGGCTAAGATTACTTTTGTATAAATCCAATACCGTTTTCGCTGCCTCTGTGTAGTCCTCGCCCCATTCGTTACATACCTGCCCGGCGACAAACAGCTTCTCCAGTATCTTCATACTTTCCCTGTAGAGGCTGGCGAACTCCGTACACCCTTCCGGATTATTTGAAAGATAGCCTTCACAATCCGCTTCGGCAAATATTCTTAATGTCTCAATCAAACCTTTAAGATCATCGAAGCCGTGTCCTTTGAATCCCCTGCCGGTACAGCCCAACAGAAGTCCTTGAACCACGCTGCCATATTCTTTCAGAAGATCCGGATATGCCATCACTGCTTTCATTACTATGGCCGTACCGAGATACGTTGGCATGTAGAAATAGTCCACCCTTGCATCAGAAGGCATTTTATTTGGCTCGTCCAGCCCCAGGAAATACATCTCCGGGTTCTTCTTCAGCGGTTTGGCCTGCAAAATGAGCTTTTCGGCATAAGCACGGACATCCTCTTTCGAAACTTCCTCATTACAGATAGTGTGCAGATCTGCCTTAAGCTTCTCTACAATATCATAGAATTTTCTTGTATTGACTTCAGCCGGGCGGTAAAAGGTACATTCGATTTTCTTCATGGTGGTTTTCTCCTTTTCTTTGTTCATGTAATCTGTGGGTTTCTTATGTCCCAAATTATACATGAACAGGAGACTCTCGCAAATGAAGCCCGGCTTCAATCCGATACCAGCTCTTCTATCGTATATGTGCTTCTGATGATCTTATCAAGCTCCAATCTTACCCGTCCCTCCGAGCAGTTGACTACAATCCGCGGAGGACCCGATCGATAAGATCCCTCTTCTATTACACAATCCTTATAAAAATGAATTCCTTCATCATCCCGGTATTCCGCGCAAAATGATTTTCCGTTCTTTAAACAGTCTAATACGACATTCGTATTGATAAAGCATTTTCTGCTGACATCTTCTTCCGAATGAAAATGGTTATCATCATATCGATTCCCGAGAGAAAGATACCATTCACAATCTTCGGGAAGCATCTCTCGAAGAACATAACAGATTCTGTCTTTTGCATAGGGAGAAAGCTGCGTCCATATTTCTCCTGCCGTCTCTTCCGCATACGGCCTGTACAGAGGATTTTCTGCCATCTCTTTAAGCCCTTTTAAAAGGATCAGCACCTGAGTAAGATTCTCTGCAAGAAAGATAGGATGTGCCGTTGAGGGAAAATATATCCTGCCATCCTTCCGATTCATATCGGGAATACAAAATTTCTTTCCGCATACCTGTATGGGATCGATGTTTCCCCGCAGTCTGCTCAGATCATCTTCGACCGTACGGCGATTGACCCAGAGAATATCGGTAAGATCGGAAATACGATTTTCCTTTTCCTGCAGATATTTTGCGATAAACATCAGCCGCTCAAAAGTATTGGAGACCGGCACGGGCGGCCATTTGATTTCCGGAATATCCACGCCTTTTTTCTCAAGATATGCTACCAGATCTTTAAACAACTCTATGGCCGTATCTTTTGTGCTCGTATATTTCTGTACACAGTCCTTTATATTAAGAGGCAGATATTCCGATTCTTCATATCCTCTCTGTGAATTAAGAGAATAGGGCATCCCTCCGAGCAGAATCTTTTTACAGATCTTAGAATATGGTTTATAACGATGGCTTTTTTCGGCAAATTCTTTTATATATCCGTTGATATTCATATCGCTAATCATCCCCTCGGAGCAAAAGCTGTTTCGTTTTCGATCAGAACCAACTCTTATAATTCTCCCTCGCCAAACAGGCACTGACCATGATCTTCAATCTTTATCTTCCTTCTTCAGATATCTCACAGGTACATTCTTTGTCAGCCAAACATGATTTGCCATGGCATGAGAAAGCAACACGACACAAAGCGAGAAAATGCCGTGTTTTTGCAATTAGACAGGGATGTCTATTTGCTGTCAGCACGTACGTAAACTGTACTTCTTCCGGTTCCTTCCCGAATGATAAGTCCTTCTTCAGTAAGTTTCTTAAGTGCTGCAAGGGCTGAAGACCTTCCTATACTTGGACAATGAGCTACAACCTCTGCCCCTGTAAATTTTCCGATTTTTTCCCCGGTATATTTTTTCACAATGTCATATGCCGTACTTCCATTTCCGGTATCGGACATTAAGCCGACTCTTTCTTCAAACTCTGTATAACATGCCAAAATAGCCTGAAGCATATATCTGATGAATGGTGTCGGATCATTCTCCTCTTCATGCCAACCTGCATCTGACACTTCGAGAGTTTCGTAGTACCGGTCCTTTGTTTTCTCTATCTGCTTTTCTATACTGATATACTTTCCCACACTATATCCGTTTTTATACAGCAGAAGTAATGTAAGCAGTCTGCTCATTCGTCCATTACCATCGTTAAATGGGTGAATACAAAGAAAATCGCAGATAAAAGTCGGAATATGAATCAGTGAATCAATCTTCTCTTTTGCGATGGCCTGTTCATAAGCATTGCAGAGATTTTCTACTGCATCAGGAGTATCATAAGGCGGGGTAGGTGTGAATCTTGTAACTACAGTTCCATCCGGCTTTGTCTCATTGATATAGTTCTGCACATTCTTAAAATGTCCGCCGTAAGAAAAACCCGCCCTCTTTAAAAGATCACGATGCAGCTGTAGTATATAAGAAGGACGAATCGGAATATATTCATTACTCTCGTGAATCGTGTTCAGCACATCCCTGTAACCCATGATCTCATCCTCA